>RFHG01000047.1 GCA_003696465.1 Gammaproteobacteria bacterium
CCCAAGGCCCTGCGGCGCAACTTCGTACCCGCCCCCGAGTTCGCGCGTGCCTGTGCCGAATCGCTGCAGCCCGAGGGCCCCTTGCTGCCCGCCTTCGGCACCTGCCTCAAGCGCCTCACCGGCCACGAGGTGCCGGAAGATGCCTGGGACTTGTCCCGCCTCGAGGCTCATCTGCTGATGCGCATCGAGCTGCTGGACGAGGCAGGCAAGATCCTCGACAGCGGCCGCAACCTGCCCGCCCTGCAGGAGAAGTGGTGCGAACGCGTGCCCGAGCCCGAACCCCTTCGGAGCAGCGATCTCAGCCGGACAGGACTTGTCGACTGGCCGCCGGAACTGACCCTGCCCGAACAGGTCGAGCTGGAGCAGGCCGGACATGCCATCAGCGCCTGGCCGGCGCTCGCCGATGCCAGCGATACGGTGGAGGTTCGCCTGTGCCACTCGCCCGAAGAGGCCGCAACGGTGCATGCCAGCGGCGTGCTGCGCCTGGCCGAATTGCGCCTGGCGGGCAAACTGCGTGACCTGTTGCGCGACTGGCCCGGGATCGACCGCCTGTGCCTGTTGTGGGCCGATGTCGCCTCCTGCAGCGACTTCCGCAAGCAACTCGCCCGCGCCCTGGTGCAGCGTGCCCGGCCCGAAGGCCCGCTGCCGCGGGATGCCGAGGCCTTTGCCGCGTGGCTCGCCACGCTGGAACAGGCACTGCCCCGCGTCGCGCCCTTCCTGCAGGAGCGCCTGCCCGAACTGCTGGAGGTCCGCCATGCCCTTCTGAAGCAGCTCAAGGGCACCCTGCCCCTCAACCGCATCGAGGCAGCGGCCGATATCCGCGACCAGCTTGACCGTCTCTTCGGCCGCGACTTCCTGCTGCAGGCCAACGACGAACGCCTGCGCCAGTATCCCCGCTACCTGAAGGCCATCGAACACCGCCTGCAGCGACTGGACCGGGCACCGGACGCCGATCGCGCCCTGCGGGTACAGTTTCTGCCCCTGTGGCAGGCCTTCTGGGCACGCATCGAACAAACGCCGGAGCGCCTCGCGCACCCCGATTGGCAGGCCTTTCGCTGGCAACTCGAGGAACTGCGTGTTGCCCTGTTCGCGCAACAGCTCGGTACGCTCGAGCCGGTTTCCCTCAAGCGGCTGGAGAAACGCTGGCGCACACTCGAGACCTGAACCAAAGTACGACTTGCCCCGCCGCGCGGATCCTGTCATATTTTCTAAAAGATCCGTCAAAACGGACATGAACTGCCAAAGGAGCCATCATGGAACACGCCGCCACGGAAACCGGCACCCTGATCCGTGCCCTGCTGTTGAGCCTGCTTTTCTGTGCCTCACTGGCCAGCGCCGAGGACGAATTCCCCAATCGTGCCGTCTACCCCGATGTACCCGTCATCGAGACGGAAGATCTCTACAGGAATCTGGACAAGCATGTCGTGGTCGATGTCCGCTCCCGCTACGAGTATGACACCCTGCATATCAGAGGGGCCGGCAATATCCCGCTGAACAGCAGCGACTTCATCGAACAGGTGCGCACCCTGGCTTCCAGCCACCCCGGCAAGACCATCGCCTTCTACTGCAACGGCAAGACCTGCCGCAAGTCCTACAAGGCTGCTCGTCGTGCCCGCAAATACCATATCGACAATGTCGTCGCCTACGATGCCGGCATCTTCGACTGGGCCCGGGCCCACCCCGATCAGGCCGTGCTGCTCGGTCAGAGTCCAGTGCCGGCCGGGCGCCTGATTTCCACCGCGGACTTCAAGAAGCACCTGCTCGACCCCGACGCCTTCCTCGAAAAGGCACGTGAGCCCGGCGCCATCGTGCTCGATATTCGCGACATTCGCCAGCGCGAGGGCATCAGCCTGCTGCCGCCCGGCCGGGAGGAACGGGTGCCGCTGGACAACGAAAAGCTGCGCAAGTATGTGGAACAGGCACAAGCCGAAGGCCGGCCGCTGCTCATCTACGATGCGGTGGGCAAGCAGGTACGCTGGCTGCAGTACTTCCTGGAACAGGCGGGCCTGAATAATTACTGGTTCATGAAGGGCGGAATCCGCAGCTATCTGGCCGAACTGCAGTCGGATTATCGCTGAAACAGAACACTGCAACACGTACCGGATGCCACCACGGAGCACATCATGCATAACCACGCACACGCCCCCATTGCCGTACGCCTCTCCTGCTGGCTGTTCGGCATTGCCCTTCTGGTCGCACTACCCGCCCAGGCAATGGCCGGCACGCTGCGCTTCATCGTGCAGCCGATCCAGGACCGCGCCACCACCCTCAAGCACTACAAGCCGCTGGCCGACTACCTGAGTCGCACCACCGGCGAGGACGTGGAACTGGAGGCCGCCATCAACTTCCTGACCTACTGGCAGGGCATCCGCAAGGGCAAGTACGACCTGGTCCTGGATGCGGCCCACTTCACCGACTACCGGATGGAAAAGCTGGGCTACATCCCGCTCGCCAAGGTGCCGGGTACGGTGAGCTACAGTCTGGTCACCCACCCGGATACCCTGATCTTCGAGCCCGAGGAACTCATCGGCAAGAAGGTGGCCACGGCAGGCGCCCCCAGCCTGGGTTCGCTGCGACTGCAGGCCCTGTTCCCCAACCCGATCCGCCAGCCGCAGATCATCGAGGTGCCCAATGCCGCCGAGGCCCTGCGCCGGGTCGAAAACGGTGAGGTCACCGCCGCCATTGTGCCCACCCCCTTGCTGGCCAATCACCCCGACCTCAATGTCGTGCTGACCACCGACCCGGCCCCGCACGTGACCTTCTCGGTTTCTCCGAAAGTCCCGGCCGAGGTGCGCGAGAAACTGCGCAAGGCGCTGCTCGCGCTCGGCACCACCGAGGAAGGCCGCAAGGTCCTGCAGGCCATCAACTTCCCCGGGATCGAGCCCGCCGACCCGAAACGCTACCAGGGCTACGAGCGCCTCCTCAGCCAGACCTGGGGCTACTGAGCGGCCGAAAGCCTTTCTTCTGCTATATAAGGGGAGGGATCCCCAAGGTAGCGACCGATGGAACTGTTTGTCCGACCCGGCTGTGCACTTTCGCATACCGTGCGCATTGCCCTGCGGCTGAAAGGGCTCGAATACCACGTGTATCCGATCGACAGCCTGCCGGAGCGTGTTCGGCCCGTCCTCCCCTTTCATCGGGTGCTGGCACAGACCCGGACCACGCCGGTGCTGCATGACCTGCACCGGACCTACATCCAGTCACATGCCATCAACGAATATCTCGACGAGGAATATCCGGAGCCGGTGCTGCTGGTAGGCACGGCGAGGGACCGGGTCCAGGCGCGCAGCCTGATCGAGATCATCACCACCGAGATCCTGCCCCTGATCGATGATCGGATCGAGTCCGTGCCGGCCACCTGGCCGGCCGACCGCGCCGCCGGCTGGCGCCAGCACTGGCTCAGCCGAGGCTGCACCGTACTGGAAGCCATGCTTGCCGACAACCCGGCCCGCGGCCATTTCTGTCATGGCGACACCCCCACCCTGGCCGACTGCTACCTGGCACCCATGGTCTGGGCAGCAGAGAAATACATGCTCGACCTCGAGCCCTTCCCCACCATCCGGGCCATCCAGCGCGCCTGCATGGCCCTGCCCGAATTCGCCGAGGTGGCACTGGAAGTCGACGACTGAAACACACGCCTTCACAGCCCCATCAATCACCTCTAGAATGAGCTCCGCTCACCTTCTGCCGCAAAAGGACTTGCCATGTCACTCGCCATCGTTCGCAGCCGTGCCCAGGACGGCATCGAGGCCCCCGAGGTCAGCGTCGAGGTCCATCTCGGCAACGGCCTGCCCAGCTTCACCCTCGTTGGCCTGCCGGAGGCCGCGGTGCGCGAGAGCCGTGAGCGCGTGCGCGCGGCACTGGTCACGGCCGGCTTCGAGTTTCCCATGCGCCGCATCACGGTCAATCTGGCCCCGGCCGACCTGCCCAAGGACGGCGGCCGCTTCGATCTGCCCATCGCGCTGGGCATCCTCGCCGCCAGTGGCCAGATCCCGCATGATGCACTTGCCGATTGCGAGTTCATCGGCGAGCTGGCGCTGGACGGTACCCTGCGCCCGGTGCGCGGCGTCCTGCCCGCGGTCTGGCACGCCGCGCGCAGTGATCGGGCCTGCATCCTGCCCGAGGCCAACGCGGCCGAGGCCGGCCTGGTACGGAGCGCCCGCTGCCGGGCTGCCGATCACATCCTTTCGGTGTGCCGGGCCCTGCGCGGCGAGGAGGTATTGCCGGAGGTGCCCGGGCATCAGCCATCGCCGGCCGCTACGGCCGTCGAGGATCTGGCCGATGTGCGCGGACAGGCCCATGCGCGCCGTGCGTTGGAGATTGCCGCGGCGGGTGGCCACAACCTGCTGATGGTCGGGCCGCCCGGCACCGGCAAGACCATGCTCGCCCGGCGCCTGCCCGGCATCCTGCCGCCCATGAACGAGGAGGAGGCCATGCAAACCGCCATGCTGTGGTCCATCTCCAGCCAGGGGTTTGCGCCGGAACAGTGGGGGCGGCGGCCGTTTCGCGACCCGCACCACACCAGTAGTGGCGTGGCCCTGATCGGGGGTGGTTCGCGCCCACAGCCGGGCGAGGTCTCGCTGGCGCACAATGGCGTGCTGTTCCTCGACGAGCTGACGGAGTTCGACCGGCGCGTACTGGAGGTGCTGCGCGAGCCTCTGGAGACCGGCGAGGTGAGTATCTCGCGTGCTGCCCGGCAGGCGCGTTTTCCGGCCCGCTTCCAGCTCCTGGCCGCCATGAATCCCTGTCCGCAGGGCTATGACTGCGACCTGGAGGACAACTGCCGCTGCACGCCCGCCCAGCAGCAGCGTCATCGTGCCCGCCTGTCGGCCCCCCTGCTCGACCGGATCGATCTGCAGATCGAAGTCCCGCGTCAGGATCCGCGCGAACTGGCCACGCTGCCGGAGGGCGAACCCTCGTCAGTGGTGGCCGCTCGTGTGGCCGCGGCCCGCGAGCGGATGCTGTTGCGCCAGCAATGCATCAATGCCAGCCTGGCAGGCCGCGCACTCGAAAACCATTGTGCTCTGGAGGCAGCGGACCGGGACTTCCTCGACCAGGCAGTGGCCCGCCTGCGCCTGTCCACCCGCGCCCATCACCGCATTCTGCGGGTGGCCCGTACCATCGCCGATCTGGCGGGTCAGGAGCGGGTCGAACGCGCGCACCTGGCCGAGGCCCTTGGCCTGCGGGCCTTCGAGCGGCTCATGAATGCGGCGTGAGCGCCGCGTCGAGGTGCAATACGCTTTCGCGGCTGCTGTCGAGCCGCCCTTCCAGCCGCCAGGACTCGTCCGGATCCAGCACGTGGACATACCAGCGGGTCGGGACAAGCTTGTCCAGCGAGCCCTCATAGACACCGGGGCCGATCCGCTCCAGCTCCACGGTCTGGTCAAAGCGGTCGCGGGTGGGATGGATGAAGCGCACCTCGATGCGGTCCAGGGCATCCAGGGGACGGGCGGCCAGCAGGGTGACCCTGAGCCGATCGCCCGCGATCATCAGATCCCCGCGCAGGCCCATCTGCCGTGCCGAGCGCTCGCGGTCGAGCACTGAATTGATGGCCAGCCCTTCCTTGTAGTAGTCGTCCACCACCAGACTGTCGGGGTCACTGGCAGCGATATAGACCGTGGTCAGACCGGCGATGACGGCACTCAGCGGCAGGGCGATGACGAACCACAGCCAGCCATGACGATACCAGGGACGTTGCTTGCTCATCGACAGTACCTCGGCTTGATTCATGCCACCGGCCTCACAGGACCGGGCCGACGAAGCGGGCCGGCTGCTCGAGATGCAGCTTGGGATTGTCCTCGGCCTTGATGACGAAGGTAATCTCGCTACTGGCGCGCTTCAGCTCCACCGGATCCACCCTGACCCGGGCCGTCTCCTCCTCCACGGTGCCCGCCGGCACGTCAATCGGGTTCTGGTCGGCATCGAGCACCATTCCGGGCAGGCCCTTGATGGACAGGCGATAACGGTGCGGCTTCTCGTCCATGTTGACGATCTTGAGCTGATAGACATTTTCCACCAGGCCCTCGTCGGTCTCCCGGTAGAGGGTATTGCGGTCACGGATGATGTCCAGCTCCAGCGGCGTGCGGGTGGCAATGCCATACAGCGTGGCCGAGGTGAACAACAGCAGCAGCAGACCGTAGATGATCACCCTCGGCCGCAGGATGTGAGTCGGCTTGCCCTCCATCTGGTTCTCGGTGGTGTAACGGATGAGCCCCTTCGGATAGCCCATCTTCTCCATCACCTCGTTGCACACATCGATACAGGCGGCACAGCCGATGCACTGGTATTGCAGGCCATTGCGAATGTCGATACCGGTGGGGCAGACCTGCACGCAGAGGGTGCAGTCGATACAGTCGCCCAGCCCCAGCTCACGCGGATCCACGCCACGCTTGCGCGAGCCGCGCGGCTCGCCACGCTTGGCGTCATAGGAAATGATGAGCGTATCGCGATCGAACATGGCCCCCTGGAAGCGGGCATAGGGGCACATGTAGGTGCAGACCTGCTCGCGCATGAACCCGGCATTGCCCCAGGTGGCAAAACCGTAGAAGAAGATCCAGAAGGTCTCCCAGCCCGAGAGCTGGAAGGCAAGAGCATCGTGCCACAACTCGCGGATGGGCGTGAAATAACCGACAAAGGTAAAGCCCGTCCACAGTGCCAGCAGGAACCACAGCGCATGCTTGGTGGCCTTGATGCGGATCTTGCGCGCATTCCAGGGCATCTTGTCGAGCTTCATCTGCTGCGGGCGGTCGCCCTCCACCCGGTGCTCGATCCACATGAACAGCTCGGTCCAGACCGTCTGCGGGCAGGCATAGCCGCACCACAGCCGGCCGGCCAGGGTGGTGAAGAAGAACAGGGCGAAGGCGGCAATCATCAGCAGCAGGGCGAGGTAGAAGAAGTCCTGCGGCCAGAACACCCAGTCGAAGATGTAGAACTTGCGATGCGGCAGATCGAACAGGACGGCCTGGCGCCCGTCCCACTGCAGCCACGGCACCCCGTAGTACAGGCCCAGCAGCACGGTCATCGCCAGCAGGCGCATATGGGCGAAGAACCCGTGCACCTCGCGTGGATAGATCTTTTCGTGCTTCTTGTAGATCTCCTCGACTACGGCATCCTTCTGCGCCGGCTCTGCCATGGAACACCCCGTTGTCTTGTTGCCAGAAAGGGAAATCGTTTGCTTATTCTGGCCCCGGCGCGGGATCGCGTCCTTGCGCTGGATCAATTAAGAAACCACCGTCCGCCCTTCCCGATCAACCGCAGTGCCTGGCGGCAGTCCTGCTCCGAACGAAACGGGTCAGCAGCGGGATGTAGGTTTCAGCCGTCGATCGTATCCGTGGGCTTGCGGAAGTAGCAGGTCAGGCCGCTGGAGGCGGCAGCAAAGACCCAGAACAGGAAGAAGCCCGTGCTGTAGGCGCCGAGTCGGGTCACCCCGGGCTCGCCCATGCAGGCCGCGATCTGCAGCGGGTCGAACACCGTGAAGGTGATGATGGTGGCAATGCCGGCCACGATGAAGGAAGGCCACAGCACCGAAATGACGCGCTGGATGGTCGGCAGGCCGGATTCATCCCCGGCCGAATGATGGTTGCCCTGAGTCGTGTCCATGTTCTCCCCCGTCTGTCTGAAGCAAAGACCACAAACGGAGTATAGACACTGCACGCAAAAAGGCCGGCACCCCAGGGTGCCGGCCACTGCATCCCGCAGGGGACGCCAGGCTACTACTCGGCCTTGTGGGTCAGGCTGTAGACATAGGCGGCCACCAGATGCACCTTGTCCTTGCCCAGGAAATCACCATGGGCGGGCATGTGACCCTTGCGCCCCTCGGAGATGGTCTTCTTGATCACGCCGAGCGAACCGCCATACAGCCAGCTCTTGTTGGTCAGGTTCGGCGCGCCGAGCATCGGGTTGCCCTTCCCGTCCACGCCGTGGCAGGCCACACACAGGGTCTTGAACTTCTCCTCGCCCTTCTTCGCCAGCGCCGGATCATGCTTGCGTCCGGACAGGCTCAGCACATAGTTGGCCACGGCCTCGACGCCATCCTCCCCGAGGGTGGCCTTCCACGAGGGCATCATCGCCTGGCGACCATGGGTAATGGTCTCCTCGATGCGCTCCGGGGTACCACCCCACAGCCACTCGTCATCGGTGAGATTGGGGAAACCGGGTGCCCCGCGCGCATCCGAGCCATGGCAGACCGCGCAGTAGTTGAGGAAGATGCGCTTGCCCATGGCCAGGGCCTCGGGCTCCTTCAGCAGGGCCGGGATCGGCTTGTCCCGATACTGGGCAAAGATGGGCCCGTACTTGCTTTCGGCCTGTTGCACCTCTTCCTGCCACTGCTTTTCCTTGCTCCAGCCGAGGATGCCCTTCCAGCTCCCCAGCCCCGGATACAGCACGAGATACACCAGGGCAAAGATGATGGTGATGTAGAACAGGTACAGCCACCAGCGCGGGAGCGGATTGTTGTACTCCTGCAGGCCGTCCCACTCGTGCCCGGTCACCTCGCCGGCACTGGCCTCGCCCGCGCGCTTCTTGCTGGTCCAGAGGATCAGCCACACGCAGCCGAAGATGTTCAGCAGCACGATGACCGAGATGTAGATGGAAAGTCCGGTGCTCATTGGTTCACCTCCCGTTTCGTGGCCTCGATGACATCATCGTCATCCTCGAGCGGCAGCCGGGCTGCCTCGTCGAAGGCCTTCTTGCGCTTGCCGCTCCAGGCCCAGACCCAGATACCGATAAAGGTCGCGAACAGAACCACCGTCCAGTAGCTGTGGAGGGTGACCTGCCAGTGCGTGATCGTCGCGTCCATGGCTCACCTCCGGGTCTTGATGGCCGTACCGAGGCCCTGCAGATAGGCGATCAGGGCATCCATTTCCGTCTTGCCCTCGACCTCCTTGCTCGCGTTGGCGATCTGCTCGTCGGTGTAGGGCACGCCCAAGGTGCGCAGGGTCTTCATCTTCAGCGGCGTCTTGCTGGCATCGATCTTGTTCTCGGCCAGCCACGGGAAGCCGGGCATCACCGATTCCGGCACCACATCGCGCGGATTCATCAGGTGCACGCGATGCCATTCATCGGAATAGCGGCCACCCACCCGGGCCAGATCGGGACCGGTCCGCTTGGAACCCCACTGGAACGGGTGGTCATAGACGAACTCGCCGGCCACCGAGTAGTGACCATAGCGCTCCGTCTCGGCCCGGAACGGGCGGATCATCTGCGAGTGGCAGACATAGCAGCCCTCGCGGATGTATACGTCGCGCCCTTCCAGTTGCAGCGCGGTGTAGGGCTTGAGGCCCTCCACCGGCTTGGTGGTCTGATCGAGGAAGAACAGCGGCACGATCTCCGCCAGCCCGCCGAAGCTGACCACGATCAGGATGAAGATGACCATCAGGCCAATGTTCTTTTCTACGACTTCATGACTCATGACTCACCTCCATCAGGCAGGCTGCGGAACGGCGTCTTCCGCCGGCTGCGAACCGGCCACCGTCTTCCACACGTTGTAGGCCATCAGCAGCATGCCGCTGAGGAACACCGCGCCACCGAGGAAGCGCACGAAGTAGAACGGATGCATCGCCTCCACGGTCTCGACGAAGCTGTAGGTCAGGGTGCCGTCGGGATTGACCGCGCGCCACATCAGGCCCTGCATCACGCCACTGATCCACATCGAGGCGATGTACAGCACCACGCCGATGGTCGCAGTCCAGAAGTGCGCCTCGATGAGCTTCGTGCTGTACATCTCCTTCTTGCCGAACAGCTTCGGAATCAGCACGTACATCGAGCCGATGGACACCATGGCCACCCAGCCCAGGGCACCGGAGTGCACATGGCCGATGGTCCAGTCGGTGTAATGCGAGAGGGCGTTGACGGTCTTGATCGACATCATCGGACCCTCGAAGGTGGACATGCCGTAGAACGACAGGCTGACGATGAGGATGCGGATGATGGGATCGTCACGCAGCTTGTGCCAGGCACCGGACAGGGTCATGATGCCGTTGATCATGCCCCCCCAGGAGGGGGCCAGCAGGATCAGGGAGAAGATCATGCCCAGCGACTGGGTCCAGTCAGGCAGGGCGGTGTAGTGCAGGTGATGCGGACCGGCCCACATGTAGATCGCGATCAAGGCCCAGAAGTGCACCACCGACAGGCGGTAGGAGTACACCGGGCGACCGGCCTGCTTGGGCACGAAGTAGTACATCATGCCGAGGAAGCCGGCGGTCAGGAAGAAGCCCACCGCGTTGTGGCCATACCACCACTGCACCATGGCATCGATCGCGCCCGGATAGACCGAGTACGACTTCCAGCTGGTCAGCGAGATCGGCAGCTCGGCACTGTTGACGATGTGCAGCAGGGCAATCGTCAGGATGAATGCGCCATAGAACCAGTTGGCCACATAGATGTGGCTGGTCTTTCGCTTCATGATGGTGCCGAAGAAGACGATCGCGTAGCTCACCCAGACCACCGCGATGGCCAGGTCAATGGGCCACTCCAGCTCGGCATACTCCTTGGAAGTGGTGATGCCGAGCGGCAGGGTGATGGCCGCGGCCACGATGATCGCCTGCCACCCCCAGAAGGTGAACGCCGCCAGCCTGGGCGCAAACAGCGGTGTATGGCAGGTGCGCTGCACCACATAGTACGAGGTGGCGAACAGCGCCGAGCCGCCAAAGGCGAAGATCACCGCATTGGTATGCAGCGGGCGCAGGCGGCTGAAGGTCAGCCACGGGATGTCGAAGTTGAGTGCCGGCCATACCAGTTCGGCGGCGATGTACACCCCCACCAGCATGCCGACAATGCCCCAGATCACCGTCATGATGGCGAACTGGCGCACGACCTTGTAGTTGTAGGTTTCCATCGTTCTCCCCTAACTTTGCCGTGTGATTCGGAAAGCCCGGGCGCAATCCGGCCCTGCCGGTCCGCGCCTTGGCATCAGAATGCCCACGGCAGAAAAGGGGAGAAATGACCTGGATCAACTAATGTGGGGAAAACCGTGGCAAATGAAACGGGGGTGCGTGAAATCACACCCCCGGTTTGGATCTGCTCAGCTATCGCTGCCCAGCAGATAGCGGGTGGCCGCATCCACCTCGCCATCGGACAGTTCGGGGTGGCCACCCCGGGGCGGCATCGCGCCCCAGCCCTCGCGCGCATGCCGGGTCAGCATCTCCATGCCGTAGGGCCGGCGCCAGGACCAGGCCGCCTCATC
>RFHG01000332.1 GCA_003696465.1 Gammaproteobacteria bacterium
AACGGTTACAACGCCATCCGTATCACCGGCAAGGTGGAGCGCCCGCGCTTCATCGCGCCGACCCTGGCCATTGCCGACGAGGGCGAGGGCCAGGATTCCAGTGGAGAGAAGAGCCATGAGTGAAGAAAACGACACCCCCGACAACGAGGAAGGCGTGGACCAGACCGCGAGGGCCGATGACTGGCCCGCCGCCATGGCCGAACAGGCCGGGGCCTCGGGCGAGAAGGCCGAGTTCCAGACCTTCGAGGAAGGGGGAAGGCCGACCGGTGACGAGGATGTGAACCTGGACGTCATCCTCGACATCCCGGTGACCGTCTCGCTCGAGATCGGACGCACGCGGCTGCCGATTCGCAACCTGCTGCAGCTCAACCAGGGCTCGGTGGTGGAGCTGGATCGCCTGGCCGGCGAGCCGATGGATGTGCTGGTCAACGGCACCCTCATCGCCCACGGCGAGGTGGTGGTGGTGAACGAGAAGTTCGGCGTGCGCCTGACCGATATCATCAGCCCGCAGGAGCGGGTGAAGAAGCTGCGCTGAGGCGACCATGCTGCGTTGTCTGCCCGCATTGCTGTTCCTGCTCCCGTCCCTGGGCATGGCCGCGCAGGCGCCCGCTGCAGAGGCGGGGCAGGGCGGATTTTCCGGCGCCGGCTATCTGATCCAGGTGAGCATCGGCCTGCTGGTGGTGCTGGGTGGCATCGTGGCGCTGGCCTGGATGATGCGGCGTATGGGCGGGTTCCAGCACTCGGCGGGGGGCAATCTGAAGGTGCTCGAGGGGCTGGCCATCGGCCCGCGCGAGCGCATCGTGCTGCTGCAGTGCGGTAGCGAACAGATTGTGGTCGGCATTGCGCCGGGTCGGGTACAGACCCTGCATGTGCTCGAGCAGCCGGTCGAGGTGGCGCAGTCGGCGCCGATGGCAACCCCGGCCTTCGCCCGGCGTCTGCAGGAGGCGCTGCGGGCACGCGGAGGGGGCGAGTCATGAGGCGCGTGCTGCCACTTCTGCTGCTGTTGCTGCCGGGGCTGGTTCAGGCCCAACCGGGGCTTTCGGTGGTCACCAGTGCGCCGCTGGCCGGTGGCGGGGAGGAATATACGGTCTCGCTGCAGGTTCTGATCCTGATGACGCTGCTCACGCTGTTGCCGGCGGCGTTCATCATGATGACCTCGTTTACCCGCATCATCATCGTGCTGGCCCTGCTGCGGCAGTCGCTGGGTACGGCCCAGACCCCCTCCAACCAGATCCTCATCGGCCTAGCCTTCTTCCTCACCCTGTTCATCATGTCGCCGGTGTTTACCCAGGCCTACGAGGAGGGCGTGAAGCCCTACATGGACGAGCAGATCACCAGCACCGAGGCCCTGCAGCGGGCCGCGGTACCGTTTCGTCGCTTCATGCTGGCGCAGACACGTGAAAACGATCTCGAACTGTTTGCCCGCCTGGCCGGCATCAAGCAGCTCAATGCCCCGGAGGACACGCCGTTCACGGTACTGATGCCGGCCTTCATCACCAGCGAGCTGAAGACCGCCTTCCAGATCGGCTTTCTGATCATGATTCCGTTCCTGATCATCGACCTGGTGGTGTCCAGCGTGCTGATGTCGATGGGGATGGTGATGCTCTCGCCGCTGATCATCTCGCTGCCGTTCAAGATCATGCTGTTCGTGCTGGTGGATGGCTGGGGCCTGCTGATTGGCACCCTGGCCCAGAGTTTCGTGACCTGAGAAGGAGGGGACGATGACACCGCAGGAGGTTCTGGACATCGGCCGCGAGGCCCTGCTGGTCACCATCTGGCTGGCGGCGCCGCTGCTGCTGACGGCGCTCATCGTCGGCCTGCTCATCGGCATGATCCAGGCCGCCACCCAGATTCAGGAAATGACCCTGAGCTTCATCCCCAAGCTCATTGGCATGGCGTTGGCGCTGGTGATTACCGGTACCTGGATGCTGCAGCTCATCATGCATTTCACCGAGCGCCTGTACCAGTCCATTCCGTCGATGCTGGGAGGCTGAGGTGCAGTTCGCGCTGGCCGACATCATGACCTGGATCAGCGGCCTGATGTGGCCGTTCATGCGCATCGGCGCGATGTTCATGGTGGCGCCCATGTTCGGGGCGCGCAATGTGCCGGTGCGGCTGCGCCTGCTGCTGGCGCTGGTGCTGGCCTGGGTCATGAGCCTGGTGCTGCCGCCGCCTCCGGCGGTGGATCCAATCAGCCTGGAGGCGGTGGTGATCAGTATTCAGCAGGTGGTGATCGGACTGGCCATGGGCTTCATCCTGCAGATGGTGTTCAGCGTGCTGGCCATGGCCGGCGAGAACATCGCCTATGGCATGGGGCTGGGCTTTGCCACCCTGGTCGATCCCGAGAATGGGGTGCAGGTGCCGGTGGTGGGTCAGTACTTCCTCATCCTCGCCACGCTGATGTTTCTCGGCCTCGACGGTCACCTCATCCTGATCGAGATGCTGGCGGAGAGCTTTCGCAGCCTGCCGGTGGGGGGTGTGGGCATGGAGCGGGACGTGTTCTGGCTGATTGCCGGTTGGGGCAGCCGCATGTTCGAGTGGTCGTTGCTGGTCTCGCTGCCGGTGGTGGCCTCGCTG
>RFHG01000333.1 GCA_003696465.1 Gammaproteobacteria bacterium
CCGTCAGCGGGGGCACTCCGCCCTACAGCTATGTCTGGAGCACGGGCGCCAGCGATACGGCGATGCTCGGCGGGCTGGCACCGGGCACCTACTGCCTCACCGTCACCGACGCAAATGGCTGCTCCGCCTCGGCCTGCGGGACCGTGCAACCCTACGATTGTAGCCTGTTTGCCCTCACCTTCCAGCTCACCGAACCCCTTTGCGCCGACAGCGCCAACGGCAGCATCACGGCCATACCGCAGAATGCGTCCATGCCCGTACAGTACCAGTGGTCCACCGGCGCACAAACGGCCACCCTCACCGATATTCCAGCGGGCACCTACTCGGTCACGGCCACCGATGCCGCTGGCTGCACCATTGCCGACACCATTGCGCTCACGGCCCCGGCACGCATTTTTACGCTCGTAGAGATCGAACCCGTCGTATGCCATGGCGACAGCACGGGCGGCATCTTCCTCGTCACGGGCGGGGGCACCCCACCCTACACGTGGATGTGGCACACCGGCGACACCACCCACAACATCGAAGGCATTCCGTCGGGTTACTATTCGGTGATCATCGAGGATGCACACGGCTGCCAGGCAACCGACACCATCTTCGTGCCGGAGCCGCCCTTGCTGGAGGCCACCGTACACACGACCCCCGTATCCAGCGCCACGGCTGCCGATGGCACGGCCTGGTTCACGGCCTCGGGGGGCACGCCACCCTACACCTGGCAGTGGAGTACGGGCAGCACCGATTCGACGCTCGTCGGGCTGCCGCCGGGCGAATACTGCCTGACCCTCACCGATGCGCTGGGCTGCACGGCCACGGATTGCGACACCATTCCGGCATTCGATTGCAGCCAGCTCGCCCTTTCACTGGAAGGGTACCTCATCTCGTGCAATGGAGACTCCACCGCGGGCCAGATTCAGGCCATGGTGTCGGGTGGCACGGCGCCCTACACCTTCAGTTGGTCGGACGGCAGCACCGGCCAGATAAACCCCATCAACCAGGCGGGCCTCCACAGTGTGACCGTGACGGATGCCAACAACTGCATGGCCATCGACTCGATCGTGCTGACTGCGCAAACGGCCACCATCGAGCTCAGCGCCACGGCCGAGCCGGAGAGCTGTAACTGCGCCGGCGACGGCAGCATCACCCTGAACGTCAGCGGCACCTATCCGCCTTTCGACATTGCGTGGTGCGACGGCCAGACGGGCCCCGTGGCGGCCAATCTCAGCCAATGCACGGCGCCGCAGCTGTGCGTCACCGTCACCGACTCGGTGGGCTGCGTCGCCTCGGCTACTTACAACTTGCCGGAGCCCGAAGACGACATTCCGCCCGTGGCCCTTGCCCAGGACGTCACGGTTTTCCTCGATGCCGCAGGGCAGGCTACACTCGATGCAGCCCAGGTCGATGCCGGCTCGTCGGACAATTGTACCCTGGACAGCATGTGGCTTTCGCAAACGGCGTTCGACTGCA
>RFHG01000334.1 GCA_003696465.1 Gammaproteobacteria bacterium
ACCTTCGAAGAGATGCTGGAAATGGCCAGCCTCGGCTCCAAGGTGCTGCAGATCCGCTCGGTGGAATTTGCCGGCAAGTACAATGTCCCCCTGCGTGTACTATCCTCGTTCGAGGAGGGGGAGGGAACGCTCATTACCTTCGAGGACGATGAAATGGAACAGGCCGTCATCTCCGGAATCGCGTTCAACCGCGACGAGGCCCAGCTCACCATTACCGGCGTGCCCGACAAGCCCGGCGTGGCCCACAGCATTCTCGGGCCCATTGCAGACGCCAACATAGAAGTCGACATGATCGTGCAGAACATCGCTGCCGACGACACCACCGACTTCACCTTCACCGTCCACAGAAACGACTACGACCGCGCGCTCGAGATCCTTCGGCAGACAGCCGACCGGCTCGGTGCACGAGAGGTATCCGGCGACAACCGGATCGCAAAGATCTCGCTGGTGGGTGTCGGCATGCGCTCGCACGCCGGCATTGCCAGCAAGATGTTCGAGGCCCTGGCCAGGGAAGGAATCAACATCCGCATGATCTCCACCTCCGAGATCAAGATCTCCGTGGTGGTGGATGAAAAATACCTGGAATTGGGTGTCAGGACCTTGCACGACGCCTTCGAACTCGACAAGGAGCCCACGGAAGCCCGCACTGCCGCTGTCGAATGAAGGCACAGGAAGGGGCCGCATGCCTGGCAGTGGCCCACTCGAAACCAAGGTGATTTGTTCAAGGAGAAAAGGAAATGCTGATTCTTACACGACGGGTAGGTGAAACCCTCATGATCGGCGACGAGATAACCGTCACCGTCCTGGGGGTCAAGGGAAATCAGGTGCGCATCGGCATCAATGCCCCCAAGGATGTTGCCGTGCATCGCGAGGAAATCTACGAGCGCATCAAGCGCGAGCAGAACGGCGACGACGACAGCATCGGCAACGCCTGAACGGGGTTTACCTGCCGGGCCCCTGCGGGTATCCTATCGCCCTCCAGTCAGGGTGCCCGCGGAGGCTCGGCAGCGACTTCGCCCGCCATCCGCAAGAACCGCTGGAATAGAGGTTCAAAAACAGTGACCCCGAAGGGGTCGCTAACGCGCGCCCCTGATGATGCGCAGCATCATTGGCAGGGGAGGGGTAGGCAACCAGGCCTGCCCAACGCAGGACAACCAGATACCGGAGAGATGGCCGAGCGGCTGACCGCGGAGGTCGTCAGGCCGGAGCAGCAGTGACCCCGAAGGGGTCGCTAACGCGCGCCCCTGATGATGCGCAGCATCATTGGCAGGGGAGGGGTAGGCAACAGGCCTGCCCAACGCAAGACAACCAGATACCGGAGAGATGGCCGAGCGGCTGACCGCGGAGGCCGTCAGGCCGGAGCAGCAGTGACCCCGGAGGGGTCGCTAACGCGCTTCCCTGATGATGCGCAGCATCATTGGCAGGGGAGGGGTAGGCAACCAGGCCTGCCCGGCGCAAGACAACCAGATACCGGAGAGATGGCCGAGCGGCTGACCGCGGAGGCCGTCAGGCCGGAGCAGCAGTGACCCCGGAGG
>RFHG01000048.1 GCA_003696465.1 Gammaproteobacteria bacterium
CGTACAGGGCCACCTTCAGCATCACGCCCGACATCAGCGCCGAGATGTGCGAAGGCGCCACCGGATGGGCCTCGGGCAACCAGGCATGGAACGGGAACAACCCCGCCTTCATGCCGAATCCGGCCAGGGCCAGGGCAAAGGCCACGCTCGACCAGAGCAGGCCGGGATGCGCAAGACGCATGGCCGCGAAGGAGAAGCCCTCCCCCTGCATGGCCAGAACGCCGAAGGCAAGCAGGATGCAGAGTGCGCCCAGATGGGCCATCAGCAGATACAGGAACGAGGCGCGGCGGTTGGCCGCCTGCTCGTGCTGGAAGGCCACCAGGAAGTAGCTCGACAGCGACATCAGCTCCCAGGCCACCATGAAGCCGAAGGCATCGGCGGCCAGCACCACCAGATACATGCCGGCCACGAACAGGCCGGTGAAGAAGCCCAGGGTGCCGGGGGAGTCGCTGCCATGTTCGAATTCCCGCAGGTAGCCACGGGCATAGAGCGCCACCGGCAACACCAGCACGCCCACCAGGAGCAGGAAGAAGGCTGCCAGCCGGTCGAGCGAGAGCTGCATCGGCAGCCAGGGAAGCCCCACCGGCAGAGTGGTAGCCTGCACGCCACCATCGAGCAACAGGCGAAAGCCGGCAATGCCCGCGAGGATCCCGGAAAGCCCGAGCAGAGGCAGCAGCAGGTGACGATGGACGGCCATGCGCCTGCCCGCAGTCAACGACCCGATCGAAAAGACCAGGGCAAGCACAACCGCAAGCTGCGCCAGTTGCAAGGCCATCGGCTTTCCTGAATCCCCCCTGTCTGGAGGTGCATGAGCACCCGGAACGGAGCGCGCCTATTCTACTTCACGCCGGCCTGACCTGCGAGTGATGGGCTGCCCCGGTTCGGAGACAGCCCCGGAACTGACGGTCCGGCACGCTCAGTCCGATGGAGCGGTCATGCGGAGCCGACCACTGACGATCACACCCTCCTCGAGCAGGTCAATGAGGACACGATCCCCCACCCGGATATGCCCTACGGATTCAAGATGTGCCGTGACCGGCAGGACGGTGTAGCCCAGCTCGACGCAGAGGGCGTTGCCCCCCCTGGCCTCGATGACGCGCGCGACATGACGTTCGCCCGGAACCGGGCAGTTTCCGGACGCTCTGGCAGTGAGTTCCTGCATCATGAACCTCCTGATGCATTTCGCCCTCTGGCGGGGCTTGTTATCGGTGGAATGCCGGCAGGCTCAACACGCCTGCAGCCCTATCATTCCACGAATTTA
>RFHG01000049.1 GCA_003696465.1 Gammaproteobacteria bacterium
GCGGCATCGATGCCGTCCCGGAAGGGGAAGAAGGCATCCGAGGCCATCACCGACCCGGCCACCTCCAGCCCCTCGTCGGCAGCCTTGATGCCGGCGATGCGGGCCGAATACACCCGGCTCATCTGGCCGGCGCCGATGCCAATGGTCATGCCCTCGCGGGCATAGACAATGGCGTTGGACTTGACGAACTTGGCCACCTTCCAGGCAAACAGCAGGTCACGCAGTTCCTCCTCGTCCGGCTTGCGCTCGGTTACCACGCGCAGGTCGTCGGGTCCGACCATGCCAAGATCACGGTCCTGCACCAGCAGCCCGCCGTTGACCCGCTTGAAGTCGAGCCCCGGCACCGGAGCGCCCCACTGGCCGCAGGCCAGCAGGCGCACGTTGGGTTTGGCCGCCACCACGCCGGCTGCCTCGTCGCTCACCTCGGGCGCGATGATGACCTCGACGAACTGGCGCTCGATGATGGCCCGGGCCGTCTCGGCGTCCAGCGGCCGGTTGAAGGCGATGATGCCGCCAAAGGCCGAGGTCGGGTCGGTGGTATAGGCACGGTCGTAGGCGGCCCGGATGTCGTCCGCCACGGCCACGCCGCAGGGGTTGGCATGCTTGACGATGACGCAGGCCGGGGCATCGAACTGCTTGACACATTCCAGCGCGGCATCGGTGTCGGCCACGTTGTTGAAGGAGAGCTCCTTGCCCTGCAGCTGGCGGGCGGTGGCCACCGAGGCCTCGGCCGGCTGGTGCTCCACGTAGAAGGCCGCCTTCTGGTGCGGATTCTCGCCATAGCGCATGTCCTGAGCCTTGACGAACTGCTGGTTCAGGGTGCGCGGGAACACGGCCGGGGTGTCCTCGCTGGTGAGCCGCCCCAGATAGTTGGCGATCATGCCGTCGTAGCGGGCGGTGTGCTCGAAGGCCTTGACCGCCAGATCGAAGCGGGTGGCCCGGCTAACGCAGCCCTGGTTGGCGTTCATCTCGGCCTCCACCCGCTCGTAGTCGGCCGGATCGACGATGATCGTGACATAACGATGGTTCTTGGCCGTGGCGCGGACCATCGCCGGGCCGCCGATGTCGATGTTCTCGATGGCCTCCTCCAGCGTGCAGTCCGGGCGGGCCACGGTCTGCTCGAAGGGGTAGAGATTGACCACCACCATGTCGATGGGCACGATGTCGTGCTCCTCCATCACCGCGTCGTCGATGCCCCGGCGGGCCAGAATGCCGCCGTGAATGCGTGGATGCAGGGTCTTCACCCGCCCCTCCATCATCTCCGGAAAGCCGGTGTGCTCCGAGACCTCCACCACCGGAATGCCGGCCTCTTCCAGCAGCTTCGCGGTGCCGCCGGTGGAAAGGATCTCGATGCCGTGTTTCTGCAGATGACGGGCAAAATCGACGATGCCGGTCTTGTCGGAAACGCTGATCAGCGCACGGGTAACAGGCCAGTCGCAGGTCTCGGTCATGGGCTCGGTCCGGGTGTTCACGAGGGAGGGGATTATACACCGGCCTGGCTGATCAATGCTGCCCGAAAGGCCGGAATCACCGAAGATGGAGTTAGGTGACCCGCCAGGTTTCAGGACAGGCATGGATGGATTCAGGGTATGGCATGGCAGGATGCCCCAGCAAGGTCGCATTCGATGGCTGAAAGACGTGCATGAAGAATTTTCGATGCATGCCGGCATACCTTGGATTGAGGAACCGGAATCTGAGTATGCTCCTCTGGTTATGACCAGGTTTGTATTGGCGGAAAGCCTGCTGGATATAACGAAAACAGGGGGGTGTGAAAAATGTGACGCGAGAGTCTGAAGGGGCTATTCCTTGTCCGGTACAATGCCGGTGATTCCGGATTTCTCCATATCCATTCTCATTCTCTTTCGTTCATAGATATCCTTTGCTTCTTGTGGAGATATGACATCCTCATCGACCAGGAATTGAAGATGCTTTGAATAAACTTCCAGTTTCTGGGGCGCGGAAAGTTTGGGATTGACTCTCGTCTTCCTGATCTTCTCTGTCAGCTGGGAATAGAAGTCATGGAAGGAATCCCTGTCCGGATTGTTGTTGTAAATGAAAAACACCGGGACATCATCCTGCCAGCGTTTGAAGATGATCTTGTCATAGGACTTGTATGTGTATACGAAAACAAATATCAATGAAATCAACCATAATGCCATGGCAGGATATACCGGATAAAAGGCCTTCAGGCTGAGTGCATCATTGATAAATGGGATTGAAAACA
>RFHG01000335.1 GCA_003696465.1 Gammaproteobacteria bacterium
GATGACTGACGCGGTGCAGCTTGGCCGCATGAACCATTTGCGGGTGGTCAAGGCGGTCGATTTCGGCCTGTATCTCGATGGCGGGGCCGTGGAAGAGGGCGGCTTTGGCGAAATCCTGCTGCCGAGCCGTTATGTGCCCAAGGGGTGCAGGCCGGGCGATGAGATCGAGGTGTTCCTCTATCGCGATTCCGAGGATCGCATCATCGCCACGACCGAGAGGCCGTATGCGATGGTCGGCGAATTCGCCTGCCTGAAGGTGGTCAGCGTGTCGCGTACCGGCGCCTTCATGGACTGGGGCCTGCCCAAGGACCTGCTGGTGCCGTTTTCCGAGCAGGTGCACCGAATGGAGGAGGGTAAGCGCTATGTCGTCGCCATCTATGTCGATGAAGAAACCCAGCGCATTGCTGCCTCGGCCAGGCTGAACGATTTTCTGTATGACGAATCCGAAGACGAGTACGAGCAGGGCGAGGAAGTGGACATGTTCATCGCCAACAAGACGGTGCTGGGCTACAAGGTGATCGTCAACAACAGCCACTGGGGGCTGCTGCATTTCAACGAGGTCATGCGGCCGCTGAAGCGCGGCGAGCGCCTGAAGGGTTTCATCAAACATATCCGCGAGGACGGCAAGCTCGATCTGACCCTGCACCGCAAGGCGCGCGACAGGAGCGACGAGGCTGCGGATCTTATCCTGGAGGTCTTGCAGCAAAGCGATGGCTTTCTGCCCGTGGGTGACAAAACCCCGCCCGAGGAGATTCGCGATCGTTTCGGCATCAGCAAGGGCATGTTCAAGAAGGCGATCGGCTCGCTGTACAAACGCAGGATGATTGCGTTGGAAGGCGATGGCATTCGGCTGCATCGCGATGCGGCCGCCGGGAAGAACCCGGGCGCATGAGTGCTTGTGGTGCGTGGCTCGCGCGCTACCTTTCAGCCCGCTGATCGCTCCATCTATCATTAATCCAATACATCAGGAAAGCATTCCATGTGGTTCAGAAATATACACTTTTACCGTTTCGAAGATCCATTCGACCTGACGGGGCAGCAGTTGCACGAGGCGCTAGCGAAACATCCGGCGCGCGATTGCGGCCAGATGGAATTGTTCTCTGAAGGCTGGGCAAGACCGCTCGGGCGCGACGGCCAGATGCTGGTGCATGAAACGAACGGCTGCCTGATGTTCTGCCTGCGCCGCGAGGACAAGCTGTTGCCCGCATCGCTGGTGCGCGAGCGCGTGGACGAACAGGCCTTTGCGATTGAACAGCAGCAGGGCCGGCCGGTCGGCCGCAAGGAACGCATGGAGATCAAGGATCGGGTGTTGCAGGAGTTGCTGCCGCGCGCGCTGGTGCGCTCCAGCCATACATATGCCTATATCGATGCGAAGGGAGGCTGGCTGATCGTCAATGCCGCCTCGGCGAAGAAGAGCGAGGAGCTGATTGCGCTGCTTCGCAAAACGCTCGGTACGCTGAACGTGGTGCTGCCGCAGACCGATCTGTCGCCCGAGGCTGC
>RFHG01000336.1 GCA_003696465.1 Gammaproteobacteria bacterium
GACAGCAGGGGTTCCATGCGGAAGGCCATGAGGGAGGTCTCCGTCAGCTCCTGCGTCGGCTGGCCCTCCTCGTCTTTCCAGCCGAGCTCCCTCATCGCCTTTTCGAGATGCGCTACCGAGAGGACCGGCTCACCCCGGTCTTCCGCCACGGAAAAGGCGACCTCACACAGCATATTGATGAGTCGGGGCACGCCGCGCGTATTCTGATACACCACCTGAATGAAGCCGGCATCGAGCAGATCCCATCCTGAACGCAGGGACCGGGTCTTGAGCATGGGCCCGGACCACGGCTGAAAAACCTGTTCCCCTCCGCCTGTCAACAACCGGAAATTGAGATACTTGCGTACCTCAAGGGCATCCATTTCCGGCAGATGCACCCGCATCTGGACCCGCTGGCGCACGGCTTCCAGAGCCGGTGCCTCAAGTCGGGTCAAAAGACCGGAATGGCCGGACAACACGATGCTCAGGGGGGTCCCCTGCTGATCGTGGTCGCTGACCAGGAGACGCAACTGCTCCAGTGCGGCCGCCTCGAGATTCTGCGCCTCGTCGATCACCAACAGGGGGCGCTTGTCTTGCTCCCGTACCCGGTCGAGGGCCTCGCGCAGGCGAATCAGAAGCTCGGCCTCGCCATCGGCCACATAGGTGCCGGTCAATTCAAAGAGAAAGATCTTCAGAAGCTCGATGGCCGGGAGGTTGGTCTGGCTGATATAGACCGGATGGAACAGATCGGAAAGGCCACGAAGGAAATGCTGCAGCAGGGCCGTCTTGCCCACGCCCGGATCCCCGTCCAACACCATGAATCCATGAGTGGACAAGGCGGTCCGGCGCAGGTATTCGAGCGCCCTGCGGTGCCCCCTGGACAGGAACAGACAGGGCACATCGGTCCGGTGACGAAACGGATTGTGTTTCAGACCCAGTGGATACACGCGCGAATCCGGTTCCGGAGCATTGGTCTTTGTCATGGAATCCGCTCACCTTCAGAGACCGTCTGTACGCCACGGGAATGGCTACAAACAACGCGCCTAACATGCTGCCGGGAAAGCAGCAACAAGTCCAGCCCTGCTCAGGTCTTTTCACAGAGCCCCGCTTCCAGCTCCGGATAGCGCAGCTGAACGCCCAGCTCCTCGCGCATGCGCCGGTTGTCCAGCCGGCGCGATTCGCGGACGAAGCTGAGCATCTCGGGGCTGAGCCCGCCCTCCGCCTCGGCCTCCTCCATGCGCACGCAGGGCGGCGTCGGCAGGCCGAGACAGTCGGCCACGCGGTAGAAGTAATCGGTCATGGTGGTGGGATGGCCATCGCTGGCGTTGTACAGCCCCCCGTTGCGGCCGCGTTCGGCCGCGGCAATGCAGCAGGCTGCCAGGTCATCGGCATGGATGCGGTTGCTCCAGGGCGCATCCTCCGGACACAGAACCCGTATTCGCCCCGCACGCAGCCGTTCCTCGGGCAGCCGGTCCGGCGCGTAGATGCCGCCAACACGCAGCCGGACTACCGGCACCCCGGTCTGTGCGGACCATGTCATCAGC
>RFHG01000337.1 GCA_003696465.1 Gammaproteobacteria bacterium
GGTTCGAGCAGCTGCCCCGGGTGGACGGGGTGGCCAGGGAGCAGCCGCATGGCCCGGTGCGCGAGGCCTTTCGCCATCTGCCGCGGGGGTGTGTGGGCGAGGCGCGGCCGGCCCCGACAGGCGAGTCCGCCGACTTCGAGCACGAGCGGCGGCAGATTCGTGTCCTGCAGCTGATCAACGCCTATCGATTCCAGGGCCACCGTGTGGCGGACATCAGTCCGCTCGGGCGCGAGCCCGAGGAAGTGCCGGAGCTCACCCTCGAGTACCACGCGCTTTCCGAGCAGGATCTCAACACCTTCTTCAATACCGGCTCCCTGGCCGGCCCCGATGTCGCCACCCTGGGCGACATCATCGCCCTGTTGCGGCGCACCTACACCCACCACATCGGCTGGGAGTACATGCACATCCTCGGTACCGAGGAAAAACGCTGGCTGCAGTTCCGTATCGAGAGCGTCGCCGCATCGCCCGACTATTCGCCCAACTTCAAGCGCTTCATCATCGAGCGCCTGACCCAGGCCGAGGGTCTGGAGCACTACCTGCACACGCATTATGTGGGGCAGAAGCGTTTCTCGCTGGAAGGCGGCGAGAGCCTCATCCCGCTGCTCGACGAACTGATCCAGCGTGCGGGGCGGCAGGGTGTGCGTGAGGTGGTCATCGGCATGGCGCACCGGGGCCGGCTCAATGTGCTGATCAACGTGATGGGCAAGTCGCCGGCCGAGCTGTTCGCCGAGTTCGAGGGCCGCAACAGCGTGGGTGAGCGCAGCGGGGACGTGAAGTACCACCAGGGCTTCTCCTCCGATATCGAGACCCGCGGCGGCCCGGTGCATGTGGCGCTGGCCTTCAACCCCTCCCACCTGGAGATCGTGGGGCCGGTGGTGGAGGGCTCGGTGCGGGCCCGCCAGGACAGGCGGGGCGACAGCGAGGGACGCGAGGTACTGCCGGTGGTGCTGCACGGAGACGCCGCGCTGGCCGGGCAGGGTGTGGTGCAGGAGACCCTCAACATGTCGCAGACGCGGGGCTTCTCCACCAAGGGCACCGTGCATGTGGTGGTCAACAACCAGATCGGCTTCACCACCAGTTTTCGGGGTGATGCGCGCTCCACCTTCTACGCCACCGATGTTGCCAAGATGATCAATGCCCCGATCTTCCATGTGAACGGGGATGACCCCGAGGCAGTGATGTTTGCCACCCAGGTGGCGCTGGACTATCGCATGGCCTTTCGCAAGGATGTGTTCATCGACCTGGTCTGCTACCGCCGGCACGGACACAACGAGGCCGACGAACCGGCCGTCACCCAGCCGCTCATGTATCGCCGCATCCGCAGCATGCCGACCACGCGCGAGCGTTATGCCCGCCAGCTGGTGGAGGAAGGGGTCCTGTCCGAGGACGAACCCGGGCAGATGGTGCGGCGTGCGCGCGAGGCACTGGAACGCGGCGAACCGGTGGTGCCGCATCTGCTGCACGAGCCGCCGCCGGACCTCCATCGCGTGGACTGGAAGCGCTACATCGGCCATGAATGGGACGAGCCGGCGGAGACGGGCGTGGAGCGCGCGCGGCTGCAGACCCTGGGAGAACGGCTGCTGGATCTGCCCGAGGGTTTTGTCGTGCATCCGCGCGTGCAGCGCATCCTCGACGACCGCCGTGCCATGCTGGCCGGCGACAAGGCAGTGGACTGGGGCTGGGCCGAGACCCTGGCCTACGCGACCCTGGTCGAGGAGGGCTGGCGCGTACGCCTGTCCGGCCAGGACAGCGGCCGTGGCACCTTCTTTCACCGCCATGCGGTATTGCACGACCAGAACACCGGCGAAACCCTGGTGCCCTTGCGCACGCTGACCGATCCGCCGCGTTTCCTGGTCATCGACTCGCTGCTGTCGGAAGAGGGCGTGCTGGCCTTCGAATACGGCTATGCCACCACCGAGCCCGACTGTCTCACCATCTGGGAGGCCCAGTTCGGGGATTTTGCCAACAACGCACAGGTCGTAATCGACCAGTTCATCACCTCGGGCGAGCAGAAATGGGGGCGGCTGTGCGGGCTGACCCTGTTCCTGCCGCACGGGTTCGAGGGGCAGGGACCGGAACATTCCTCGGCCAGGCTGGAGCGCTGGCTGCAGCTCTCTGCCCAGCACAACATTCAGGTTTGCCAGCCCACGACCGCCTCCCAGTGCTTCCACCTGCTGCGGCGGCAGATGATCCGCCCCTACCGCAAGCCACTGGTGGTGATGACGCCCAAGAGCCTGCTGCGTCACCCGGATGCGGGCAGCCCGCTCGAGGCCCTGGAGCAGGGCGCGTTTGCCTGTGTCATCGACGAGACCGAGGCGCTGGATCCGGCCCGTGCCGAGCGGATTCTGCTGTGTTCCGGCAAGGTGTATTACGACCTCCTTGCGCGGCGACGGGAAAAGGGGCTCGATACCGTCGTCATCGTGCGCATCGAACAGCTCTATCCCTTTCCGGAACGGGCACTGGCCAATGTGCTGGCCCGCTATCCGGCGGACGCAGAGGTGTTCTGGGTGCAGGAAGAGCCCCTGAATCAGGGCGCCTGGTACAACATCCAGCACCACATCCGCCATATCCTGGGCCGCGAGCGCTGGCTGCAGCATGTCACCCGGCCCGCTGCCGCAGCACCCGCAACCGGCTATTATTCGGTTCATGTACGCGAGCAGCGCGCGCTGGTGAACCGGGCCCTCGGCCTGGCGGAAGACGAAGAATGACAACACGACTGCCACGGAGCGCATTCACATGAGTATCGAGGTTCGGATACCGGCCCTGCCGGAATCGGTGACCGATGCCACCATCGCCGCCTGGCACAAGCAGCCGGGCGAGCCGGTTCAGGCCGAGGAAAACCTGCTCGACCTGGAAACCGACAAGGTGGTACTGGACGTGCCGGCCCCGGCCAGTGGCGTGCTTCGCGAGATTCTTGCCGAGGCGGGTGCCACGGTGCATGCCGGGGACGTGGTGGCGGTCATCGAGGAGACGGCGTCCGCCGAGCAGCCGGTCGAGGAGGCGCCCGGGGAAAAGTCCGCACCCATGCCGGCCATGAGTCCTGCCGTACGGAGGCTGGTGGAGGCCGAAGGACTGGATCCGCGGCAGATCCCGGCCACCGGCAAGCATGGCCGGCTGCTGAAGGAGGATGTCGAGCGCTGGTTGCAGGCCCATTCCCCCACCGTGGATGCGGCAGGGGCGCAGCAGGATGATGCAGCGCCCCCGGCCCGGGCCGACGCAGAGGCGAGTGATGCCCACCCCGGGGCGCGCGCGGATTCGCTGCGCAGCCCTTCGGCCCCGCCACCTTCCGAATCGCGCCGCGAGCAGCGGGTGCCGATGACGCGGCTGCGTGCGCGGATTGCCGAGCGACTGGTCGCCGCCCAGCAGCAGACTGCCATGCTCACCACCTTCAATGAGGTGGACATGAGCGCCGTATCGGAGCTGCGGGCCCGCTATCGCGAACAGTTCGAGCAGGCCCATGGCGTGCGACTGGGTTTCATGTCGTTCTTCGTGCGCGCGGCCTGCGAGGCCCTGCGCCGCTGGCCCATGGTGAATGCCTCCATCGACGGTCACGATATCGTCTATCACGGCTATTTCGACATCGGTATTGCCGTTTCCACCGAGCGTGGCCTCGTGGTTCCGGTGCTGCGCGATGCCGACCGGATGAGTCTGGCCGAAATCGAACAGGCCATTCGCGATTTCGCCACGCGGGCCCGCGAAGGGCGGCTGGAGCTGGAGGAGCTCACGGGGGGGACCTTCTCCATCACCAACGGAGGCGTGTTCGGTTCCCTGTTTTCGACGCCGATCCTCAATCCGCCGCAGAGCGCCATTCTGGGCATGCACCGCATCCAGGAGCGGCCGGTGGCCATCGAGGGCGAGGTCGTCATCCGGCCCATGATGTATCTGGCGCTGACCTACGACCACCGCCTCATCGATGGACGCGAGGCCGTGAGTTTCCTGGTCACCATCAAGGAGCTGATCGAGGACCCTGCCCGCCTGTTGCTGGACCTGTGAGCGTGCGCGGCCTGCTGCTGCTGTTGCTGCTGATCCCCGGGCAGCTGCTGGCCAGTGAAAACGGGGTCGAACTGCTGCCCGGCATGGATCACGTGTTCCTGAGTCCCCGGCTCGAGTGGCTGGAAGATCCGCAGGGGCAGATGACGCTGGCGGATATCCGCAAGGCGCTTGCTGCAGGCCGTTTCCGTTCCTATCCGGAAGACATTCCGAACTTTGGCTATACGCACAGCGCGGTGTGGTTCCACGCACGCATTCACAATGGCAGCGGCCAGTGGAGACGCTGGCTGCTCGAGATCGGGTATCCGCTGCTGGACGACATCCGCGTCTTCATCCAGTATTCGGACAAACCCCCGCGGCACTTCCTGGGCGGTGACCGGCGGCCCTTCCCCAGCCGCTATATCGAGAACACCCATTTTCTGTTCCCCCTGGAACTCGAGCCCGGGGAGCAGGCCGAGCTGTTTATCCGCGTGCGGACCGGCAGCGCCATGCTGATGCCGGCCAATCTGTGGGCGCCGGAGCGCTTTCACTCCCTGGATCACCGCCGGCAGTTTGCCGATGGCCTGTACTATGGCGCCCTGCTGGCCATGCTGCTGTTCAATATCGTCGTGTACCTGTTCATCCGCGACCGCTACTATCCGCTCTACCTGGGATTTCTGGCGGCCTTCGTGCTGTTCCAGTCCACGCTGGAGGGCTATGCCTACGAATACCTGTGGCCCAATGCGCCGTTGTGGAACGACAAGGCCCTGTCGCTGTTCATTCCGCTGGCACTGCTGTTTCTGCTCCTGTTCATCAGGGCGTTTCTGCAATTGCGTACGCGGGCCCCGGGTATCGACCGGATCTACCGCGCCGGCGCCTGGATCATGGCGGGACTGCTGCTGCTGGCGCCGTTCCTCTCCTACCAGAGCAGCATCCGCATCGAGACCCTGATCAACTTCCCGATCATCCTGCTGGTGCTCTACACCAGTCTGCGCCTCTGGCTGCAGGGCAACCGCCCGGCGGGAATCATCTTCGCCAGCTGGCTGGCCCTGCTGCTCGGCATCCTGCTCTATCTGCTGCAGGTCTATGAGCTGTTGCCGGTCAATGCCCTCACCCTCAACGCCTTGAAGTTCGGCGCCCTGATCCAGGTGCTCGGTTTTGCCACCGCGCTGCTGGCCCGCGTGCGCCAGCTGGTAGTGGAAAACCGCATCATGCAGGAGCGGCGCAGGAAGGA
>RFHG01000338.1 GCA_003696465.1 Gammaproteobacteria bacterium
CCTCGCCCTCGACCTCGGCCTGGCCCGGCTTGAGCGTGACCCGAACCGCACTGACCCCCGGCACGGCAGAGAGGGCTCGCTCCACCGCCGCCGTGCAGTGGCCACAGCTCATGCCGTCGATATCGATGATGATTTTGCTCATGTCCTTGCTCCTCGCGTTTCGGAAACAGAAAGGGTTACATCAGGCTGCCACGCCCTTGCCCGCCGCAGCCGCATGCTGTTGAAAACAACGAACAGGCTGGACAGGCCCATGGCGGCCCCCGCCAGCATCGGATTCAGCAACACGCCCCAGACCGGATAGAGCACGCCGGCAGCCACCGGAATCAGCACGATGTTGTAGGCAAAGGCCCAGAACAGGTTGCCGCGAATGGTGGCCAAGGTGCGGCGACTGATGTCCAGCGCCGTGAGCAGCCGGTCGAGATGACCGCCCATCAGGATCAGGTCCCCAGCCTCCACCGCAATGTCGGTCCCGCTGCCCATGGCAATCCCCACATCGGCCTCGGCCAGGGCCGGGGCATCGTTGATCCCGTCACCAACGAATGCAACCGCATTGCGGCCTGGGGCAGCCTCGCGGGCCTCGCGCACCACCCGGGCCTTGTCCACCGGCAGCACCTCGGCATGGATCTCCTCGATACCGAGCCGTTGTGCCACCGCCTCGGCCGTGCGCCGCTGGTCACCGGTGATCATGGCCACGGCGAATCCCCGCCGACGCAGTTCGGCAACAACGGCCGCCGCTTCAGGCCGTGGCGGATCGGCGATACCGAGCAGGGCCCGGGGTGCACCATCCACGGCGAGGTACACCACCGTCTGTCCTTCTCCGGCCAGAGTCTCGGCCGATGGCCAGGCCGAGGTCTCCAGACCGGCCGACTGCATCAGGCGACGATTGCCGATCAGGACCTCATGGCCAGCCACCCGCGCCCGGATGCCCTGCCCCGGTACGGCCTCGAAGTGCTGCACCTCGGGCAGTTCCAGCCCCTCGGCCCGTGCCGCCTCCACCAGCGCCTGCGCCAGCGGGTGCTCGCTGGCCTGTTCCGCGGCCGCAGCCAGCTGCAGCACCTCCGTCCGCTCGCCCCCCTCAACGGTGACCAGCCGCGGTCGCCCTTCGGTCAGGGTTCCGGTCTTGTCGAACAGGATGCAGCGGACCTCGGCCAGCCGTTCCAGGGCCTCGCCACGCCGAATCAGTACACCCAGCTCGGCAGCACGACCGGTACCCACCATGATGGCCGCCGGCGTAGCCAGCCCCATGGCACAGGGACAGGCGATGACCAGCACGGCCACCATGGTGATCAGGGCGTGGGTGAGCCTGGGCTCGGGGCCGATCCACATCCACACGGCAAAGGTCAGCACGGCGATGGCCAGCACGGCCGGGGTAAACACGGCCACCACGCGATCGGCCAGGCGCTGGATCGGGAGCTTGCCTGCCTGTGCCTGCTCCACCATACGAATGATCTGCGCCAGCAGGGTATCGCGACCGGCATGGCGAACCTCAACCACCAGCTGACCGTTCCCGTTCATGGTGCCGGCTGCCACTTCGTCGCCGGGGCTACGATGCACGGGCATGGGCTCTCCGGTGAGCATGGACTCGTCCACATGGCTCTCGCCCTCGACCACCATCCCGTCGACCGGGATACGCGCCCCCGGACGCACACGTACCCGGTCGCCAGGCTGGACCCGGCTCAGGGGGACGGTCACGAATTCGCCGCCGCGCAGGAGCTCGGCACTGTCGGCCTGCAGGCCCATCAGGCGGCGGATGGCATCGCTGGCACGCCCCTTGGCACGCTCCTCCAGATACTTGCCGTACAGAATTACGGTAATGACCACCGCGGCCGACTCGAAGAAGACATGGCGCGCGGCCTCCGGGAACCATTCCGGCATCAGCAGCACAGCGGTGCTGTAGAGCCAGGCCGCACCGGTACCTGTCATGACCAGGGAATTCATATCCGGGGAGAGATGCCGCCAGGCAATCCACCCCGGACGGTAGAAACGCCGGCCGGGGCCTGCGATCACGGCCGTGGTGAGCAGGAACTGGAGCCATTCCCAGGCCCGGGGAAACGGCGCGTGGGCCTGCAGCCAGGCCCCCAGCCCAGGTATCCATTCCCCACCCATGGAGAGCACCAGCACCGGCAGGCTGAGCACGCTGGCCAGCCACAGGTCGCGCCGCATGCGGGCCAGCGTGGCCGCCTGTTCATCCTCCTGCCGGCGTTCATCCGCGATTGGCCAGGCCTGGTATCCGGCCTGCTCCACGGCCGCGACCAGTTCCTGCGCGGTCACGCTGCCGGGCAGATAGTGCACCCAGGCGCGTTCGGCTGCCAGATTGACGGTGGCATCGATCACACCGGGCACGGTTTTCAGTGCCCGTTCCACCCGCCGCACGCAGGCAGCGCAACTCATGCCGCCGATGCCCAGCTCCAGTTCCTCGGTGCGCGGCCGGTAGCCCAGCTCCTCAATGGTGCGCACCACCTGCTCGGGGGTGATCTGCAGCGGATCCACGGCCACCTCGGCCTTTTCCGTGGCCAGGTTGACACTGGCATCGGAAACGCCTTCGAGGCGTTTCAGGCCACGCTCGATGCGGGCCGAGCAGGCGGCACAGCTCATGCCTTCGATACCCACCTCCAGCTTGCGACCCGACTGCTCGTTCATCAGTGCTCCTCCCCGGCCAGCGACTCGAGAATCGGGCAGGCATGACGCGGACCATGACCGGGGCAGCGGTCATGCAGCAGGCCGAGCGCATCACGCATGCGCTGCAGGTCGGCAATGCGCTGCTCGATGTCGGCCATTCGGGCGGCTGCCAGTGCCTTCACATCGGCCATGGAGCCTTCGGGCTCGTCACCGAGCGCCAGCAACTCGCGGATCTCGGACAGGGTGAAGCCCAGCGCCTGGGCACGACGGATGAAACGCAGCCGGCGGCGCGCATCCTCGCCATAGAGGCGATAGCCGGCCTCGGAACGGGCCTCGGGCAGAAGCAGGCCGATGCGCTCGTAATAGCGCAGCGTTTCCGCGGCGATTCCTTCCGCGCGTGCCAGTTTGCCAATGGTCTGGAGCATGGCGGTCGCCTCGCTTGCAATGCCGATGCGCAGAGTATAAACCTTTGAGCTTACTTTAAGGTCAAGTCCCGGGCTCCGGGCCAGGAAAGGCGCTTGAGCAGGCGCAGCGGGGCTGCCTCCAGATCGCCGCCACACAGCAGGCGAGTGTGGCTGCGCCCGTCTACCCCGCACAGGCGCACCAGCAGCAGGCCACGGCCCAGCCAGTGAAGACGACAGCCGGAGAGCGCCACGGCCGGCTCCGCCCCCGCCCTCAGAGACAGCCCCAGGCCCTCGTCGTGGAACAGGTGGAGGGTTGCGGGCGCGGTGTCCCACCTCAGCGCGACCACGGCCAGCACCAGCAGGCCCGACAGGCGCACGCCCGGCGGCAGGTCGAGCGAGAACATGAGCAGCAACACGCCCAGCAGGGCAACGCGCTCGATGATCTGCTGGCAACGGGAAGGGGGCAGTTCAGCCGGCAGACCGGGCGCGGCGGATGGCCTCGATGACATGCGACAACTCCCTGTCGGCACTCTGCATGTCGCCCATCAGCAGGGCGTGCAGGGTAGTATCCGGATAATCCAGCAGGCGCTGGAAGGCAGCCTGGCCGGCCTCGTCCAGGGCATCGAGGCCGTGCTCGAGAAACCGCCCCAGCAGCAGGTCGAGTTCGAGCATGCCACGGCGGCAGGCCCAGCGCAGGCGATCCCGGTTCACAGGTTCTTCTTCAGCATGCGGTGCTTGATGCGATGGATGGCCTCGGTGGGGTTGAGCCCCTTCGGGCACACCTGTACACAGTTCATGATGCTGTGGCAGCGAAACAGCTTCCAGGCATCGTCAAGCTGTTCCAGCCGCTGTTCCGTGGCCTGGTCACGGCTGTCCTCGATGAAGCGGGCTGCCTGCAGCAGGGCGGCCGGGCCAAGGAAGCGCTCGGGGTTCCACCACCACGAGGGGCAGGCCGTGGAGCAACAGGCACACAGGATGCACTCGTAGAGGCCGTCCAGCCGGGCGCGCTGTTCCGGTGTCTGCCGCAGCTCCACCTCGGGCACCGGGTCTTTCAGCACCAGCCAGGGCTCGGCCGCACGATACTGGCGATAGAAGCGCTCGAGATCGACGATCAGGTCGCGGATCACCGGCTGCCCCGGCAGCGGGCGCAGGACGATCGGCTGTTTCAGCTCGGCCAGCGGCGTGATGCAGGCCAGACCATTGCGCCCATTGATGTTCATGGCATCCGAACCGCATACGCCCTCCTGGCAGGAACGGCGAAAGGCCAGCGTTGGATCCTGGGCCTTGAGCTTCAGCAGGGCGCCCAGCAGCATCATGCCCGGCTCCACCTCGTCGTCGGGCAGGCTGTAGTCCTGCATCCGCGGCCGTTCGTCGCGGTCGGGGTCGAAACGGAAGATGGAAAAACGAACCGGCATCAGTACACCCTCGGCTTGGGCGGGAAGGTCTCGACGGTGAGCGGGCGGGTACGCACCGGCTTGTAGTCCAGACTGTCGTCGAGCAGTGAATAGAGGCTGTGCCGCATCCAGTGCTGATCGTCCCGCTCCGGGTAGTCGATGCGTGAATGGGCCCCGCGGCTCTCCTGCCGCGCCAGGGCAGCGGTGGCAGTGGCCAGCGCACAGGCAACCAGGTTCTCGGTCTCCAGCGCCTCGACCCGCGCGGTGTTGAACACCCGGCTGTCGTCACCCAGCACGGCATCCTCCAGCCGCCGGGCGATGTCGCGCACCCTCTCCAGCCCCTCGGCCATGACCTCCTCGGTGCGGAACACGCCAATATGATCCTCCATCACCTGCCGCAGCTCACTCCGCAGGGCGTCGGGCGATTCACCGTCACCCTTGCGGTCCCAGCGCTGGAGCCGGTCGAGTGCGGCCTGCACACTGTCCTCGTCCAGTTTGCGGTGATAGGGATGCTCGCGCAGGTAGCCGATGATGTGGTTGGCCGCAGCGCGGCCGAACACCAGGATATCGAGCAGCGAGTTGCCCCCCAGCCGGTTGGCTCCGTGGACCGAGACACAGGCACACTCGCCGGCGGCATACAGGCCGGGCACCGGCTCCTCGGGGGTATCGCGTACCGGCACCACCACCTGACCAAAGCGGTTGGTGGGGATGCCGCCCATGGTGTAGTGCGCGGTGGGATAGACCGGAATCGGGGCCTCCACCGGGTCGATGCCGAGGAAGGTCTGGCTCAGCTTGCGGATGCCCGGCAGGCGGGTGGCGATGATCTCCTCGCCCAAGTGGTCGAGCTTGAGCAGGACATGGTCCTTGTCGGGCCCGCAGCCGCGCCCCTCGCGCACCTCGGTGGCAATGGCCCGGCTGACTACGTCCCGGCTGGCCAGATCCTTTGCATGCGGGGCATAGCGCTCCATGAAACGCTCGCCCTCGCAGTTGACCAGGTAGCCACCCTCGCCGCGCGCGCCCTCGGTGATGAGCATGCCGCGACCGGCAATGCCGGTCGGATGGAACTGGAAGAACTCCATGTCCTGGATCGGGATGCCGGCGCGCAGGGCCATGCCCAGGCCATCGCCGGTGTTGATCAGGGCATTGGTGCAGGTACGGTAGAGCTGCCCTGCCCCGCCGGTGGCCAGCAGCGTGGTCTTGGCCTCGATCACCACCGGTTCGCCACTCATGATGTCGAAGGCCACGCAGCCGAGGATATGCCCCTCGGCATCACGAATCAGATCAAGCGCGAAATGCTCGTCGAAAAAATGTGTCTTGGCGCGGATGTTCTGCTGATAGAGCGTGTGCAGGATGGCATGGCCGGTGCGGTCGGCCGCGGCACAGGTGCGGGCCGCCTGCTCCTTGCCGAAGTGCTGGCTCATGCCGCCGAAGGGGCGCTGGTAGATGGTGCCGTTTTCCAGCCGCGAGAACGGCACGCCGAAGTGCTCCAGCTCGTAGACCACCCTGGGTGCTGCCCGGCACATGTATTCGATGGCATCCTGGTCGCCCAGATAGTCGCTGCCCTTGACCGTGTCGTACATGTGCCAGTGCCAGTTGTCGGGCAGCACATTGCCCAGTGCCGCATTGATCCCGCCCTGGGCAGCCACGGTATGTGACCGGGTGGGAAACACCTTGGACACCACCGCCACGCTGGCATCGGCCAGAGAGAGCTGCAGCGCGGCCCGCAGCCCGGCACCGCCGGCCCCGATGATGAGTGCGTCGAATCGGCGTCGTACCGGTTTCATTGCCACAGAATCCACATCAGCCAGGAGAAACTGCCGGCCAGATAAAGCGCCAGCAGGACGAGAATCAGCAGGCGCAGGGCCAGCGGCTGCACATAGTCGAGCACGACATCACGCAGCCCCACCCAGGCATGCAACAGCAGCGCGCCACCAAAGAGGAGCAGCCCGATTTCGGTCATCGGGGCGTGCATGAATGCCCGCCATTCGGCCGCATCTTCGGGCAACCCCAGCACCCAGCGCAGGCCGAGCAGTACAAAGCCCACCGCGAGCAGAGCAGCGGTCACGTGCTGCAACAGCCAGGCGCGATAGCCGGACAGGGCGCCCCTCACCACAAGTCTCCCAGGCAGAGTACCGCCAGCACCGGTGCCAGCAGCAGGATCCACAGTGAACCGCGGGCAGAAACGCTGCGCCCGAATCCATGCCCCAGATCCATGGCCAGCAGACGCAGGCCATTGAGAAAGTGGTGCCAGAAGGCCCAGAAGAGCAGCAACAGCACGGGCTGCATGAGCGGGGCATGGAGCAGCCCGACGACATGCATCCACCCGCTTTCGCCGTCCAGGGAGCGCTGCAGGAGATAGAGGGACGGGGCGATGGAGAGGAACAGAATCACGCCCGCCACCCGATGCAGGATCGAGGCCACACCCGTCCACGGCAGGCGAATCTGCAGCAGATTGAGAAAAACCGGACGCCGTTCGGCGCTCATGTGCTGCCTCCCCTGGCAATGGTGGTTGCAGTGACGATGCAGATGTTCCTGTGCAGGAATATAGCCGACCCGGGCAATACCCACAATGGCTGCACTGCTGAAGTGACAGCCAATCTCCGCTGCCCTAAGATACCCGCACCAGTCAGCTCGAGGAGCCTGCACATGAAACCGGAATGGAAGACCTTTCTCGTGGACAATGGCGCCGAGTTCGATGAAGACGGCCTGACCGTGCGCCACTTCGGCAACCCGGAGCGCGAACGACGCATCCTGCTCACCGGCGAAGTCTTCAGCGACCTCTCCTCGCACGGACTGATCTCGGCCTATGGGGAGGACGCCGAGACCTTCCTCCAGAACATGCTGAGCAACGACATCCTGGCCGTGAACGAGGGGCATACGCAGCTCAGCAGCCTGTGCAACAACAAGGGCCGCGCCATTGCCGTGTTCCGCATCTTCCGCCGCGGAGAGACCTTCTACCTGCGCCTGCCCCGCAGCCTGCTGGAGACGGCGCTCAAGCGCCTGCAGATGTTCGTGCTGATGAGCAAGGTGACCCTGGAGGATGCCTCCGATGCGCTGGTGCGCCTGGGCTACTCCGGCCCCGAGGCCGAGCGCGAGCTGGCCGAACGGCTGGGTGGCGTGCCCGCGGAACCGGACCAGGCCGGCGAGTGGCAGGGCATCACCGTGCTGCGCATTGCCGGCCCGGTACCTCGCTTCGAGCTCTACGGCGAGCTGGAGGCCATGCAAAAACTGTGGACCCACCTCAATGTGCGCGGCGCCCCGGTGGGCGTGGATCACTGGCCGCTGCTCGACATCCTTGCCGGCCTGCCCAATGTCTATCCGCAAACCAGCGAGGCCTTCGTGCCGCAGATGCTGAACCTGCACGCGGTCAACGGCATCAGTTTCAAGAAGGGGTGCTATCCCGGGCAGGAAGTGGTTGCACGGATGCAGTATCTCGGCAAGCTGAAGCGACGCATGTACCGGGTGGACCTGGACGCTGCCGAACCGCCCGAACCGGGGACCGAGCTGTTTGCGGAAGGAGGCAGCGAGGCAGCCGGCCAGATCGTGGATGCCCGCCTGGACCCGGACGGGCGCAGTGTGGGGCTGGCCGTACTCAAGATTGCCGAGACCGACAAGCCCCTGCACCTGGCTGCCGTGGACGGACCCGCGGTCACGGTAGGCGATGTCCCCTATCCGGTGCCGCTGGGCAAGGAAGAATAGCCCTTCGGGCAGTGCTTCAGCGATCTGCCGGGCCGGTGTGCAACAGGGCCTCGAGTTCTCTCTCGAGCAGCCCTGCATCCCCCAGATTGAGCTCGACCAGTCGCCTCAGGCGCGCGATGCTGTCGATATCGATGCGCTCGCAGACGATGCCCGCGAGCCCGTCCTCGCGCTCCACATGACTTACCCTGCCGGCCATGCGGATGTGGTTGTCGGCATCCAGCTCGATGTCGAGTACCAGCTCGGTACCCGGTTCGGGGCGCAGGTCATCCCCCCCGGGGAGGCGCACCAGGGCACCATGGAGCGAGATGTCGACCACCTGCACGCCGCAGCTGCGTGGCCCGCAGGACAGGCGCGCCGGGGCGTCGAACAGGATACGATGGAAGTGGCGGCGTTCCTCGCTCATGCCCCCAGTGTAGCCCAGTCGGCGACGCCCGTCCTTATTCCGGCTGCTCCGGGCGCATGTGCGGGAACAGCAGCACGTCCCGAATCGAGGGCGAATCGGTAAACAGCATCACCAGCCGGTCGATGCCGATACCCTCGCCCGCCGTCGGCGGCATGCCGTGCTCGAGGGCGCGGATATAGTCGGCGTCAAAGTGCATGGCCTCGTCGTCACCGGCCTCCTTTTCCTGCACCTGCTTGCGGAACCGCTCGGCCTGATCCTCGTAGTCGTTGAGCTCGGAGAAACCATTGGCGATCTCGCGGCCACCGACGAAGAATTCGAACCGGTCGGTCACGAACGGGTCGGCATCATTGCGCCGGGCGAGCGGCGAGACCTCGGTGGGATAGGCAGTGATAAAGGTGGGATCCTTGAGCCGGTGTTCCACCGTCTTTTCAAAGATTTCGATCCAGACCTTGCCCAGACCCCAGGAGTCCTTGAGCGGAATCTGCAGGCGTTCGGCCACGGCGCGCGCACGCTCGATGTCGTCGAGGTCGGCCTCGCTCACATCCGGGTTGAAGTGCAGGATGGATTCCTTGACCGTCATGCGGGCAAAGGGCTTGCCGAAATCGTAGTCCTCACCCTGGTAGTGAATGGTGGTGGTGCCCAGCACCTCCTGTGCCATGCCGCGGAGCAGCTCCTCCGTGAGGTCCATCAGGTCCTCGTAGGTGGCATAGGCCTCGTAGAACTCGACCATGGTGAACTCGGGATTGTGCCGGGTGGACAGGCCCTCGTTGCGGAAGTTGCGGTTGATCTCGTAGACCTTCTCGAAACCGCCGACGATCAGTCGCTTGAGATACAGCTCGGGGGCGATGCGCAGATACAGCTCCATGTCCAGCGCATTGTGGTAGGTGACGAAGGGGCGCGCCGTGGCACCACCCGGGATGACCTGCATCATCGGGGTTTCCACCTCGAGAAAACCCCGCGCGTCGAGGAAGTGGCGAATGTAGTTGATGATGCGGGTGCGGGTACGGAAGGTCTCGCGCACCGGCTCGTTCATGATCAGGTCGAGGTAGCGCTGGCGGTAGCGCATCTCCTGGTCGGTGAGGCCGTGAAATTTCTCCGGCAGTGGGCGCAGCGCCTTGGTGAGCAGGCGGATGTTGTCCACCATCACCGACAGCTCACCGGTCCTGGTCTTGAACAGCCGCCCCTCGGCGCCGATGATGTCGCCCACATCCCAGGTCTTGAACGCGGCATAGGCCCCTTCCGGCAGGGCGTCGCGTTGCACATAGAGCTGGATGCGTCCGGACATGTCCAGCAACTGGGCAAAGGCCGCCTTGCCCATGATGCGCTTGGCCATCATGCGCCCGGCCACCGCCACGCGCAGCTCGTGCTCCTCGAAATACTCGTGCGGCTTGTCGTCGTATTCGGCGTGCAGCTCGCCGGCCAGGGTGTTGCGGCGGAAATCGTTGGGGAAGGCCACACCCTGTTCACGCAGGGCCTTGAGCTTTTCGCGCCGCTGCGCGATGAGCTTGTTCTCGTCGATCTGGGGGGTCTGTTCGCTCATGTCTGCTTCCGGAATCAGAGGCCGCTCTTCAGGCTGGCCTCGATGAAGGGGTCCAGGTCACCGTCCAGCACGGCCTGGGTATTGCCGGTCTCGACACCGGTGCGCAGGTCCTTGATGCGCGACTGGTCCAGCACATAGGAGCGGATCTGGTTGCCCCAGCCGATGTCGGACTTGGTCTCTTCCAGGGCCTGCTGCTCGGCACGGCGCTTCTGCATTTCCAGCTCGTACAGCTTGGCCTTGAGCTGCTTCATGGCCTGCGCCTTGTTCTTGTGCTGCGAGCGGTCGTTCTGGCACTGGGTCACGATGCCGGTCGGCAGGTGCGTGATGCGCACTGCCGACTCGGTCCGGTTGACGTGCTGACCGCCGGCCCCGGAGGCGCGATAGACATCGATGCGCAGATCGGCCGGGTTGACCTCGATGTCGATGTCGTCGTCCACCTCGGGCGAGACGAATACCGCGGCAAACGAGGTGTGGCGACGGCCGCCGGAATCGAACGGCGACTTGCGCACCAGCCGGTGCACGCCGGTCTCGGTGCGCAGCCAGCCGTAGGCGTAGGGGCCCTCGACCCGCACCGTGGCGCTCTTGATGCCGGCCACCTCGCCGGGGGAGACCTCGATCAGCTCGGTCTTGAAGCCGCGTCGCTCGGCCCAGCGCAGGTACATGCGCAGCAGCATTTCGGCCCAGTCCTGGGCCTCGGTGCCCCCGGAACCGGCCTGGATGTCGAGGAAGGCGTTGGCACTGTCCATCTCGCCCGAGAACATGCGATGGAACTCCAGCTCCTCGACCTGCTTCTCGTATTCGTCGAGATCGGCCTGCACCGCCGCCACGGTGTCCTCGTCACCCTCTTCGGCCGCCATGTCGAGCAGCTCGCGGGCATCATCCAGACCCGCCAGCAGTTTCTCCATGCGCACCACGACATCCTCAAGCCGGGCACGCTCGCGCCCGAGTGCCTGCGCCCGTTCCGGGTCGTTCCAGACATCGGGGTCCTCGAGCTCGCGGTTTACCTCTTCGAGGCGGTCCTTCTTTTCATCGAAGTCAAAGATACCCCCTCAGGGACTCGAGGCGTCCCTTGAGATCGTCGATGCGGGCATAGATCGGGTTGAGTTCCATGGGCATTCCGCTGGCTGTCTTGAAAGGCGCGTAATGATACAACATGATGGCAGGGCATCCCACGACCGGACCCCATATGTCAGCCCGACGACGCATGCGCCGCATCCTGCTCACGACCCTGGCAATCACCGCCGGGCTGCTTTTTGCCACTGCCGTGTCCCTGCCGCCGCTGGCGTCTGCCCTGTTCATTCGCCTGTTGAGCGAAGAGGGGCTGCAGACCGAGCTGCGCGACATGGACATCGACTGGCTGCACGGCGAGCTCACCCTGTGGCAGCTGAAGGTGCGCGCGGCCAAAGGCTTCCTGCTCGAACTGCCGGTCGCTCACATCGCCATCGAGCCGCGTGGCCTTGCCAGCCGCAGGCTCGTAATCGAGGAATTCACCCTCGAACGGCCGCGCGTGCGCCTGCCGCTTGACGAACACGGCCGCCCCCTCCTTCCCCTGCCCGCCTCGTCCGGAGGATCCTCTGCCGCCCGGCCCCTGCAATGGCAGGTCGGGCTGGTCCGACTCGCGCTGAACGATGCCCGCATCCATCTGCAGGGCCCGGAGCATGGACTCGAACTGCAGCTGCCTCATCTAGGCCTGCAGTATCTCTATCCCTGGGCGAGCGACCAGCCTGCGCGGCTCGAAATCGATGCGCGCATAAACGGTGCGGCGGTCGGCACCGAGCTGAGCCTGTGGCCACTGTCGACAACCCGACGCGTGCAGGGGCAGGTGCATGTCACGGGACTGGATCTCGGCCGACTCACCGCGCCCTTTGCCCTCCCGGTCGCGCTGCAGGGGCGGATGGACAGCCGGCTGCAGGTCGAGGCCAGACACTCCGATGGCGGCACATGGACGGCAGAGATCCGCGGCCCCCTCAGCCTGCAGGGGCTCGAGGCCGCGGACGCACAGCATCACCTCTCCGCCGGGCGCCTGGCGCTCGAGGGCGACACCCGCCTGACCGGGTCGGAAGCGGGGTTGTCCGTGCACCACGAGGGACATCTCGTTACCGATCACTTGGCGCTCGGGCTGCCCCCCTGGCAGGGAAGGCTGGAAGGCGTGGAACTGCCGAGCGCCCGCCTCACCCTCCGCCTGCCCCTGCAGGATGGAGAGGAAATCGGCCTGCGACTGGAAAGCGACCTGGACCTGCGCGGGGGCACACTCTCCACAGAGGGACCGAGCGCAGTGGCAGCGCGTATCTCGCGGTTGCAGCTGCAACAGCTCACCGTTGCGCTGCCCGGCCCCAAGGCTTCCTTCGCCAGCGCAGTGGCCGAAGGGCTGGAGCTGCCCGGTACGGGGCCGGACAAGGCCGGCACCGTGGGTGCCGGGCGAATCGAGGCCCGTGCATTCCGGCTGGCCGACAACCGGATCGATCTGGATCGCCTTGCCATCAGCGACGGCAATCTCAATCTGGTGCGCAAGGCCGGCAACACACTGGTCCTGCCACGCATCGCACAGGTCGCCGCGGAATCCGGGCCGGACCACCCCGACAGCGCCGACAACGAGACAAGGGCGGCCGACACACCGAGGATTCATGTAAACCACATCAGCATCCAGGGTCATGCCCGATTCGAGGACCAGACCATCAGCCCCGAATACCGGGGGGACTACGAACTCCGGCAACTGAAAATCGGCACGCTGGACACGGCCAGGCCACAAGAGCCGGTACCGCTGGAACTGAGCGCCCGGCTGCACCGCTACGCCCGGCTGGAACTGAAGGGAAAGTTTCCCCTGCTGGCATGGCCGCCGGAAAACGCCGAGGCCGACTGGTCGCTCCACGACCTGGAGCTACCACGCCTCAATCCGTACCTGATCCACTACACCGGCTATCGTGTACGCAGCGGCAACCTCGACATCGGGGGGCATCCCCGCGTCAGCCAGAGTATCCTCCAGAGCAGGACACGGGTCAGGCTGAGCGGTCTGAAGCTGCAGGTCGCCCGTCCCGAAAGGGCAGCGCACTTCGACCAGACCCTGGGCATCGGACTGGAGCCGGCCCTGGCCATGATCCGCGACCGCAAGGGCAACATCAAGCTGGAGCTGCCCTTGACCGGCAACCTGGCCGACCCGGACTTCGATCCTGCGCCCATTATTGCCGAGGCGATGAAGACCGCGCTGACCCATGCAGCAACCGCATACACGGTCTATGCCATCCAGCCTTACGGTGCCGCCCTCCTGCTGACCCAGGTAGCCGGGAAAACCATACTCAAGCTGCACTTCGACCCCATCGCCTTTACCCCCGGCCAGACTGACCTGCCACCGGATCGCGATGCCTACCTCGACAAGCTGGCCGCCCTGCTCAAGGAACGCCCGGGGCTGGAACTCGCTATCTGCGGCGTGGCCAGCACGGCCGAACGTGCAGCGCTGCCGGAAAAGCAGCGCAGCGACCAGGTCCTGATCGAACTGGCCCGGCAGCGCGCCTATGGCGTCAAGGATGCCCTCATGTCCCGCGGCATCGAGGGTGACCGCCTGCGCACCTGCGCACCACGCATCGACGATGCGGCAGACGGCAAGCCCAGGGTCGAGCTGGAAAGCTGAACCCGCAGCTACCCGAGCGGATGGGCGGCCTCGATGATGAGCTGCAGGCTGCGCCGTCCGCGCCATTCGTTCACATCCAGCCGATAGGCCAGCAGGCACTCGCGGCCGCCCTCGGGCCAGTCCTCTTCGTGATGAAAGAACTGGATGGCATCGACCACGGTGTGGCCCTGCCTCTCGCGCAGGACCAGTTTCAGATGCCGCTCGCCGACGATACGCCGCTCGAGGATTTCGAAACGGCCATCGAAGACCGGCTCCGGGAAGTCCTTGCCCCAGGGGCCGGCCTGACGCAGCATCTCCGCAGTCTCCACACTCAGCTCATGCGCAGCAAGCGGCCCGTCGCTCCATACTACCGGCTCCAGATCCTCTGCCGTACACAACTCGGCTACGGCGGCATCGAAGGCGGCGCGGAACTCCTCCAGCGCATCCGCCGGCAGGCTCAGGCCCGCGGCCATGGCATGGCCGCCGAAGCGCAGCATCAGCCCCGGGTGCAGGCTCTCCACCCGCTCCAGCAC
>RFHG01000050.1 GCA_003696465.1 Gammaproteobacteria bacterium
CTGCCGGGCCATGATGTCTGCCCTGCGGCGGTACTTCATCGCGGGCCTGCTGGTGTGGGTGCCGCTGATGATCACCATCCTGGTGATCCGCGTGCTGGTGGGCATGATGGACAAGAGCCTGCTGCTGCTGCCGCCGGGCTGGCGGCCGGAGGCCCTGCTGGGGATGAAGATTCCCGGCCTGGGGGTGGCCCTGACGGTGCTGGTGGTCTTCCTCACCGGGCTGGTGGTGGCCAACTTTGCCGGCCGCCGGCTGGTGCGGCTTTGGGAGTCCCTGCTGTCGCGCATCCCGCTGGTACGCACCATCCATTCCGCTGTCAAGCAGGTGATGGAGACGGTCTTCAATGCCGGCAGTGATTCCTTCCGCAAGGTCCTGCTCATCGAGTACCCGCGCAAGGGGGTGTGGACCATTGCCTTCCAGACCGGCGAGCTGGAAGGCGAGATCCCGCAGCGTATCGAGCGCGAGGCGGTGACGGTCTTCGTCCCCACCACCCCCAACCCGACCTCGGGCTTTGTCATCGTGGTACCGCGTGACGAGCTGATCGAGCTCGACATGTCGGTCGAGGACGGTCTCAAGCTCATCATGTCGCTCGGGGTCGTGACCCCCGGCAAGGGGCGCGACCTGACCCCGGAGCTTGCGCCCAGCCAGGGCAGGACTTAACATTCCCCGCTTTCCCGTGAATCAACCGGCCCGCGCGGCATGCCGCCGCGGGCTGCTCAGAGTGGATCCTTATGCGTACTCATTATTGCGGTGAAGTCACCGAGGCGGAACTTGACCAGGAAGTGGTGCTGTGCGGCTGGGTCAATCGCCGGCGCGACCATGGCGGCGTCATCTTCGTCGACCTGCGTGACCGCGAGGGCATCGTCCAGGTGGTGTTCGATCCGGACGATCCGGAGATGTTCCAGATCGCCGAGCGGGTACGCAACGAGTACGTGCTCAGGGTCCGCGGGCGGGTGCGTCGCCGCCCCGAAGGGACGGAGAACCCCAATATCCGTACCGGCCAGATCGAGGTGCTGGGGCTCGAGCTCGAGATTCTCAATGCCTCCGATCCCGTGCCCATGCAGATTGACGAGGAAGATGTCAGCGAGGAAGTGCGTCTTCGTTACCGCTACATAGACCTGCGCCGGCCCGAGATGCAGCAGCGCCTGATGATGCGCGCGCGGATTACGGGCGAGCTGCGCCGCTATCTCGATGCACACGGGTTCCTCGACATCGAGACGCCGATGCTGACCAAGGCCACGCCGGAGGGCGCGCGCGACTATCTGGTACCCAGCCGCACCCATCCCGGCAGCTTCTTTGCCCTGCCGCAGTCGCCGCAGCTGTTCAAGCAGCTGCTGATGATGAGCGGGTTCGACCGCTACTACCAGTTTGCCCGCTGCTTCCGCGACGAGGATCTGCGCGCGGACCGGCAGCCCGAGTTCACCCAGCTCGACATCGAGACCTCGTTCCTCGACGAGGAACAGGTCATGGGGCTGATGGAAGAGATGATGCGGCGCCTGTTTGCCGAGGTGCTGGAGATCGCGTTGCCCGACCCGTTCCCGCGCATGAGCTATGCCGAGGCCATGGCGCGCTTCGGCTCCGACAAGCCCGATCTGCGTATCCCGCTCGAACTGGTGGACATCACCGACCTCATGAAGGAGGTCGAGTTCAAGGTCTTCTCCGGCCCGGCCAACGATCCGAAGGGTCGGGTGGCTGCCCTGCGCCTGCCCGGCGGCGGCGACCTGTCACGCAAGGAGATCGACGACTACACCAAGTATGTGAGCCGCTATGGCGCCAAGGGCCTTGCCTACATCAAGGTCAACGATGTGGCTGCTGGGCGCGAGGGGCTGCAGTCGCCCATCCTCAAGTTCCTGCCCGACGAGGTGATCGGTGCGCTGGTCGAGCGGACCGGAATCGAGAACGGCGACATGCTGTTCTTTGGTGCCGACAAGGCCCATGTGGTCAACGAATCGCTGGGCGCCCTGCGGGTCCGGCTGGGGCATGACCGTGGTCTCGTGGAGCGTGGCTGGCGGCCGCTGTGGGTGGTGGACTTCCCCATGTTCGACGAAGACGAAAAGGGCGGCTGGACCGCGCTGCATCACCCCTTCACGGCGCCGCGAGTGGACGATCCCGAGGCCCTGCTGGCCGATCCCGGTGCGGCCCTGTCCCGCGCCTACGACATGGTGCTCAACGGCACCGAGGTCGGCGGCGGTTCGGTGCGTATTCACCGCCCCGAGATGCAGGCGGCGGTCTTTCGGCTGCTGGGCATCTCGGAGGAGGAGGCCGAGGACAAGTTCGGCTTCCTGCTGCGTGCCCTGCGCTACGGCTGCCCGCCGCATGCCGGTATCGCCTTCGGCCTCGATCGCCTGGTGATGCTGATGACCGGCAGTCCTTCCATCCGCGACGTGATGGCCTTCCCCAAGACCCAGACCGCGGCCTGCCTGCTCACCGGCGCCCCGGCCCCGGTGGATCCGAAGCAGCTGCACGAGCTGAATATCCATATCCGCCACCCGGGCTGAGACGCTGTAACGGTCTATAGGTCGCGGGGCCGGCACTGCCGGCCCCGTGCATTTCAGTGTCTTCTAATGTATAATTCCGCGCCTTTCCTGTTCCTTTTCAACCCCGAACAACACTGGAGGCCGCAGGTGAGTGTCAGCCGCAAAGAGCTCGTAAACCGTTTTCTCCCGTTCATGGAATGGTTGCCAAGGGTCAATGCGCAGACGGCACGAACCGACTTCATCGCCGGCCTCACGGGGGCCGTGGTGGTACTGCCGCAGGGTGTGGCCTTTGCCCTGATTGCCGGCATGCCGCCGGAATACGGCCTCTATGCCGCCATGGTGCCGGCCCTGGTGGCGGCTCTGTTCGGCTCTTCCTGGCATCTGGTCTCCGGCCCCACCACGGCGGCCTCGGTGGTGCTGGCCTCCTCACTTAGCGCGATTGCCGAGCCGCAAACGGCCCAGTACGTGGCCCTGGCCATGACGCTCACCTTCATGGTGGGCCTCATCGAACTGACCATGGGGTTGGCCAAGCTCGGGGCACTGGTCAACTTCATCTCCCACTCGGTCGTCATCGGTTTCACTGCCGGGGCGGCGATCATCATCGGTGCCAAGCAGCTGAAGAATTTCCTCGGCATGGATGTGCCGCGGGGACTGCATCCGTACGAAATCGTGGCCTACATCGGCGAGCACATTGACGAGGCGAACCTCTACATTGCCGCTGCGGCCTTCGTCACGCTCATCACCGGCATCCTCGTCAAGCGCTTCTTCCCGCGCCTGCCGTACATGATCGTGGCGATGCTGGTGGGCAGTATCTTCGCTGTGGTGCTGGAACGCGTGATGGGCGCCGACACCGCTCACATCAAGTGGGTCGGTGCGCTGCCGGCCAGCCTGCCGCCGCTGAGCCACCCCACTTTCAGCCTGGAGCAGATCAAGGAGCTGGCGCCACTGGCTCTGGCCATGACCCTGTTTGCGCTGACCGAGGCGGTTTCCATCGCCCGTTCGCTCGCGGCGCGTTCCGGCCAGCACCTCAACGGCAACCAGGAATTCATCGGCCAGGGTATGTCCAACATGGTGGGCAGCTTCTTCTCGGCCTATGTGGCCACCGGTTCCTTCAACCGCAGTGCGGTCAACTACGAGGCCGGGGCGCGTACCCCGCTTGCCGCCATGTTTGCCGGCCTGCTGCTGATGGCCATCGTCCCCTTCGTTGCGCCCTACGCCAAGTTCCTGCCCTATGCCGCCATGGCCGGGATCCTGATGCTGGTGGCCTGGGGGCTGATCGACTTCCATCACATCAAAAAGACCATCAAGGCCAGCCGTTCCGAGGGCGCGGTGCTCATTACCACCTTCCTGGCCACGCAGTTCACCGAGCTTGAGTTCGCCATCCTCCTCGGCGTACTGCTTTCTCTGGTCATGTACCTGATGCGCACGTCCAAGCCGCGCATCCTCTCCCGTGTGCCCGATCCGGAGGATCCGAAGCGCAAGTTCGTCACGGCCGGCAAGAGCCGCCCGGAGTGCCCGCAGCTCAAGATCATCCGCATCGACGGCTCGCTCTTCTTCGGTGCCATTGCCCATGTGGCCGAGGTGCTGGCCCGTTACAAGAAGCGCCACCCGGAGCAGAAACACCTGGCCATTGTCGGCAAGGGTATCAATTTCATCGACGTGGCCGGTGCCGAGTTCCTGGTGCAGGAGGCTGCGGCGCGCCGCAAGGCCGGTGGCGGGCTCTACTTCATCGACATGAAGGAAGGTGCCTGCGAGTCGCTGAAGAAGGGGCATTTCCTCGAGGAAATCGGCGAGGAGAACATCTTCCGTTCCAAGACCAAGGCGCTGCAGGAGATCTACAAGCGTCTCGACCGCGACATCTGCAAGCAATGTGACCGGCGCATCTTCCGCGAGTGCCAGGAAGATCCGGAACTGAAGGGCACGCCGGTGAAGGTCGAAAACGGTACCCGGACCGGAAGCGAGCCCGAGCCCGCCAGGGCCTGAGCCTTCAGTCCACAACCGTGACCGGCTGGCCGGTGTGCAACCGGCCGGTCGTGCGCGGGATGGCGTTCTGTCCGAAATAGACCTTGTTGTCGCGCAGGCGATACTGCATGAGGGTGCGCAGCGGCTCCCGCTCGGGGTCACGCTCGCCCGTCTCCGGGTCTACGGTGGTGACGATGCAGCGGGAACAGGGCTTGACCAGCTCCAGTTCCACATCCCCGATCCGGATTCGCCGCCATTCGTCCTCGGCATGGGGCGCGGTACCGGCGATTACCAGGTTGGGCCGGAAGCGGCGCATGGGCAGCGGGCGTCCGAGGCGTCGGTTGAGTGCGTCCAGCGAGCCCTCGGAGATGATCAGCAGCGGAAAACCGTCGGAGAAGCTGGAGACGTCCCCGGGACGCGCATAATCGGGGTCGACGGCACGCCGGGTCTCGTCCGGCATGTAGACCAGCCGGGCCGGTTGGCCGGCCGCGGTCGAGATCCACTCGGCGGCGTCCTCGCCCGCATCCAGTGCCCGGCAGCGATCCTTCCAGACCTCGACCTCGACCGGCTGCCCGCTGTCGAGTCGCAACGGGAGTTCGAGATCGTTGCGCTGTTGTCCGGCATCGTGCAGACACAGCAGGTTGCGCGCGGTGTCGATCTGCGGATGCACGAGCGCCAGACGGGGTTGCTGGCGCTGGGTCAGGAAGCGTCCTGCGGCGTCGACCACCATCCAGCGGCGGTCGTGGGCCAGCCCGCGCGGAGTCACTTCGGCCTCGGTCAGCGACAGGCCACGCAGGGACTTCACGGGGTGGATCCACAACTGCGAGAGGGTGATTTCGCTCATCTCGCAAGTGTACCATTCGCTCATGAGCGCAGGAAAACAGAGGTATCCAATGAATCAGCAGGATCTCGTCCCATCATCGCAACCGGAAACGGCGGCCGGGGAGCGTCCCTTCGTTCATGACCTGGGCCGAGAGGAGCTGCTGGCCCTGCAGCAGGCGGCCGCAGCACGTCATGGCGTGCCGGTGCATTTTCGTGACCCCTTCCGTGACAACAGCGGGCAGGGTCCCGAGCTGGCCGTGATTCCGGCCGGCAGCTTCGAGATGGGGTCCGACGAACACGAATTCGGCCACCGTCGCGAGGAGGCACCCCGGCATTATGTCACCCTGAGTCGGGATTTCGCCCTCGGCCGATATACCATCACGGCACGGCAGTTCGAGCAGTTTCGGGCCGAGACCGGCTGGTATCTGCGGCCGGATCTGATCTGGGCCAGGGATGACTATCCGGTCATCAACATCCGCATCCGCGATGCCGAGCTGTTCGCGCAGTGGTTGAGCGAAAAGACCGGCCAGCGCTATCGTCTGCCCACCGAGGCCGAATGGGAGTACGCCTGCCGTGCCGGCAGCCTGGCTCCGTTTGCCTTTGGCGACAATGTCAGTTGTCGCGAGGTGCACTTCAATGCGGCCTTCCCGTATGTGGAGGCGCGCGAGAAGCGGCGCTGGTTCCTGCCGCGCTGCTCGCCCCTGATGAAGGCGCTGCCCGTCGGCAGCCTGCC
>RFHG01000339.1 GCA_003696465.1 Gammaproteobacteria bacterium
GATGACGTGGCTCAGGACACCGAGCAGGGCCAGCAGGAAGGCCAGGCTGAGAAACTGCGGCGCACGGAACAGCCGCATCTTGGCCATCACCGTCTCACTGGCAGCCAGGATCACGGCCAGCGCGCCCAGCTTGAGCGTCACCCACAGCACGGACAGGCCCAGTGCCACAGGCTGGACCTCACCCGCCATGCCCCAGGGCGCGAAGAGATTCACGATCAGCACACCATAGGTCATCAGGCGGATCATCGCGGCCCACTCGATCAGGGCCAGATGGCGACCGGAATACTCCAGCACCATGGCCTCGTGAATCATGGTCAGCTCCAGGTGCGTGGCCGGGTTGTCGATGGGGATGCGACCGGTCTCGGCCACTGCCACCAGCAGCAGGCCGCCCAGTGCAAACAGGAACGAGGGACGCAGGACCAGGCCACTGTCGAGTACGGAGCCGATCACGCTGGAGAGATTGGTGCTGTGTGCCGTCAGGCTGAGGGTGAAAATGGCCATCAGCAGGGCCGGTTCGGTCAGCGCCGACAGCGTCATTTCACGGCTGGCCCCCATGCCGCCAAAGGCGGTTCCGGTATCCAGCCCGGCCAGTGCCTGGAAGAAGCGACCCAGCGCCATGAAACCGACCAGCACAATGACATCGGCCAGCTGCGTGGTCGGCAGCGCAACGGACAGCAGCGGCACCACGGCTGCCGTCAGTACCGCCGAGGCGAAGACCACATAGGGGGTAACACGGAAGATGGAGGAACTGGTCTCGGGCAGCATGACCTCCTTGCCGAACAGGCGACGCAGGTCCCGATAGGGCTGCCACGGCGCTGCCCCGCGGCGGTTCTGCAGGCGTGCCTTGAGACGCCGGATCCAGCCCGTGAGCAGGGGCGCGCCCAGCACGAACAGGGCCAACTGGCCCAGTGCCAGCAGCCAGCCGTTCAACTCAGTGAGACCAGCCACAGCAACACCAGCAGGGTCAGAAAGGAATAGCCCAGATACACGCGAATGCTCCCCGACTGCAGGAAACCCAACCGTCGGGCCAGCCACTGCACCCGGCGTGCCACCGGCTCGTACAGTGCGCTCCAGCTCCGGTCGGACACCTGCAGCACATACTTGCCGCCATGCGGATGCGGGCTGAACTGTTCCTGCACGCCGAGCACCGGGGTGAACAGGCGCCGGGCCGGCATGGCGTAGGCGCTGGCCGTGTACTGCATGCGAGGGGAAAGCGGCCCGAAGCCACAGTCCCAGGGGGCGTCACGGCGGGTCCGGGCACGGGTCACGGCGGGTACCGCGCGCACCAGCAGCCAGACCAGCACCAGACCGGCCAGCACCAGCGGGGCGGCATAGCTTGCCACCTGCGGCGAAACCGGGGTCAGCCACAGCCAGCCCTGCCGGGTGGCCTCCTCGGGGGCGGCGCCGTACAGGGCCTGCGGCAGCGCCGAAAGCAGGCGCACCACGGGCACCGGCAGCACTCCGAGCAGCACACAGCCCAATGCCGGCAGCAGCATGCCCAGACGCATGGACAGGTCCACCTCACGGGCCCGCCGTGCCGGCCTGCTGCGAGGCTGGCCCAGGAAGCCGGTGCCCATGGCACCGACGAACACCGCGGCCGCCAGCGCCCCGGTGAGCGCCAGAACGGCCGCACTGACCACGATCAGGGTGCTCAGGATGCCATTGCCCACCGCCGGTGCCTGCAGGGCCGACTGGAACACCAGCCACTCGGAGACAAAGCCGTTGAGTGGAGGCAATGCCGAGATACTGGCAGCGCCCACCAGGAACATCCAGCCGGTCCAGGGCATGCGCCGCATCAGTCCGCCGAGACGGTCCAGGTCGCGCTCATGGGTACGAAACAGCACCGCTCCCGCTGCCATGAACAGCAGCCCCTTGAACAGGGCATGATTGAGGGCATGATACAGCGCCGCCACCAGGGCCAGGCCGGCCAGTGTCATCAGGCCCTGGCTGGCAAACAGCAGGCTCAGGCCGAGCGCAAGAAACACGATGCCCAGGTTTTCCATCGAGCTCCAGGCCAGCAGGCGCTTGAGATCACGCTGCTGCAGGGCCAGCACCACTCCGTACAGTGCGGTCGCCCCGCCCACCAGCAGCAGGGCCACACCCCAGCCCCAGTACAGCATCCCGATCAGGTCGAGCACCACGCGCAGGAAACCGTACAGGGCCACCTTCAGCATCACGCCCGACATCAGCGCCGAGATGTGCGAAGGCGCCAC
>RFHG01000340.1 GCA_003696465.1 Gammaproteobacteria bacterium
CGACAGTTGCCGAAATCCGGGCGGGCATCGGGCGGAAGGTCGAGGATCAGGTAGCGGCAGTCGCGCATCAGTTCGGCGGGCGTGCGCTTGTCACGGGTGGTGAGGTAGCCCTCGATCTCTGCCCCGGGCAGCAGGAACCGGTAGCGCTCGTACTTGGCATTGAAGTTGTACGGTGCACAGACCCGCTTTCCCTGTACCGACTGGATCGCTTGCGGGTTGAAGTTGCCTGCGGGGCCATCGAAGGGCAGGAAAAACAGGCTGAGCTGCAGGTACACACCGAGGGCCACGGCCGGCACGGCATTGCGGGGGTGTCGGCCGGACAGGGCCAGCAGGGTGGCCCCGATCAGCAGCCCCTGGAACAGCCATACCCATAGCGGATAGTTCGCATCCTGCGGCAGCCAGCCATGCAGGCGGAATGCAAACCAGGCGATGCCCAGCTCGAAGAGCAGGGCAATGCCCAGCGAGAGCCGGAACAGCCATCCGGGGATGCGTTGCCAGTACAGGGCCATCAGCAGGGCCAGGGCGGGCATGGCAGGGATCAGATAGCGGGCCGAGCGCTGCGTGGGCAGCACGAAGATCACGAAGTACACCAGCAGCCAGATCCACAGCCAGCGCTCGACCCGGTCCAGTGCATGCCGGTGGCGCCAGCCTAGCCAGATCGTGGCCGCGGCCAGCGGTGCCAGCAGCCCGGTGTTGAGCAGCAGGCCGATGAACTGGGACCACAGGCTGGAGCCGCCCCAGAGCAGTTTGGCCAGGTAGTGCGACTGGGCCACCTTGCCCATGTTCTCGTGCAGGATGAACTCGTCGATGATGGCCTGCGGGTCGGGATCGAACACCAGCCAGAGCGAGAACAGCCCCAGCCCGGTCACGGCCATGATGGCCAGCGGCAAGAGATCCCGGCGCAGAAAACCCCGCCAGTCGTAGTCCCGCGCATCCAGATACCACCAGGCCAGCACCAGACCGGACGGGACGGCCAGCATGAACGACTTGTAGAGATAGCCCATGCCCAGCGCCAGCCCGGCGAGCAGGGGGAAGGCAATTCGCGATTCGCGCATGCGATCCGTCCAGGCCAGCAGGGCAGCCAGTGGCAGCATCAGCCAGAAGGTCAGGGGGGCGTCGGTCAGAAACGGGCGACCGTAACGGTAGCTGGTGACAAAGGCGAGGAAACAGAGGGCGGCTACGAGGCCGGTGAAAGGGTCGCGTACTCTCCGTCCGAGCCAGAACAGCAGGGCGGCCGTAAGGAAGGTGTACAGCACCACGGGCCAGCGCAGGCGCCAGTGTTCCCAGTGGCGGCCCCAGTCGGTACTGGCAATGCCCTGCCAGAAGATGAGCGGGGGCTTGGTATTGCGCATGTGGCTGATGTCGGACTGCAGGGGCAGCAAATGGCCCGACTCGGCCGTCTTTCGGGTGATGTGCGCGTAGGGGTATTCGTCGCCGTTCTTGGGGATGTGCAGGCTGTCGAGCCCGTACAGGTAGGCGGCAAGTGCCAGCACCAGGCCCAGCCAGATCCAGCCCTTGTGTGCCGGCATCACGAGGCAGCTCCGGTCAGACGCGGTTGCAGGGCGGCAAAGACCTGCTCGGGGGTGATCTGCTGCAGGCAGACGTTGTCCTGGCAGGGGGTCTTGCGGTGGTTGGCCGCACTCACGCAGGGCGAGCACGCCAGACCGGCATGGATGGGCGTGCTGTTGCCGCCGAGGGCGCCATACAGTGCCGGTGTCTCAGGCCCGAACAGGACATAGGTAGGCAGCCCGGTCACGGAGGCGAAATGGGGCGGCCCCGAGTCGTTGCTGACCATCAGCAGGGAGAGGTCGTACAGGGCCGGCAGCAGGCCAAAGGGGATCTGCCCGGCAAAGTTGATGCAGTTCGGCGCGCCGCTGGCATCGACGATGGCCTGCAACCCCTCCCGCTCCGCGGGGCTGCCGGTAAACAGGATCAGGCAGTCGGGTCGGGCCTTTGCAATCATCGCGGCCAGTCGGGCGTAGCGGGTTCCGTCCCAGCGGCGCTGGGGCAGCAGGTCGCTGGCATTGGCATTGATCAGCACCAGCGGCTGTTCGGGCTGCCACTGCGGGGCCAGGCCGCGGATGGCCTCACGCACCGCCTCGCGATCCGATTCGTGAATGGTGGCGCGCGCCAGTTCCAGCTCCTCGTCGGCAATCAGGGTCTTGGAATAGGGCAGCTCCGGTCGAGTGCTCAGGGCGGCGTTGACCAGGGCGATGAAGTTGCGGGCGATGTGCATGTGCGGGTTGTAGGCGACCCGATGCGTGAGCATTTCTCCCCGGTACAGGCCCTCGTTGTGGAAGCGGTAAAAGCCGATCCGGTTGGCCGCACCGCTTAGGCCCGTGAGCAGGGCTGTGAAACGCGAGAACAGCTCCAGGTCGATGACCGTGTCGATGCGCCGGCGCCGGCACCACAAAAGGAAGCGCAGGGTATCGATGGCCAGGGGCAGCAGTCCGTCGTCACGCAGGGTAAAGATGTTTTCTTCGGGCACCGTGCCGAGCAGGGTCAGGCTGGGGCGGTTCTTGCGGAAGATGACGAAGTGCAGCTCGGCGCCTCCCTGGTCACGCAGCTTGCGCATGGCCGGGTCGGCGAGGATGGCGCTGCCCATTTCCGAGAGTTCGATGAACAGGGCCCGGCGCGGCTTGTCCCGGCGCCTCGGCGAGAACAGCCGCACCAGCGGTGTCAGCAGAAAGCAGAGCGGGATGCCCGCCCAGCGGTCGATGGCGCGCATGGTGTCAACGTTCATCGGCATGGCTCCGGTGGTGGCGGCTGTCGAGCCAGAACAGCCCGCCGGGGAGGCTGGAGATGATCAGGGTCAGTCCGTAGAGGATGGAAACGGCAAGGATGTGGTCCTTGTCCGCGCCCACCAGCATGAAGATGCCCACCATGGCCCCTTCGCGTATGCCCCAGCCGGCCAGGGAGATGGGCACGAAGGTCAGCAGAAAGACCGGGGGCATGGCAATGAGGAAGTGATACAGGTCGAGCCCCATGCCGGTACCGCGGGCAATCAGCCATACGGCCGCGATCGAGCACAGGTGCGAGGCGATACTGAACAGGCTGTGGCCGAGCAGACGAGCTGGACGTGCATACAGCCGATGCACCTGCTGCGCCAGATGATCCACTGGTGCCAGGATGCGATAGCGGTCCAGTCCCGGCAGGTGGCGCAGCAGGATCATGGCCAGAAAGCCGCCACAGCCAGCCAGGGCAATGAGGTTGACCAGATGGGTGAGCCAGTTCGGGAAATCGCTTGGCAACAGGTTGATGGCGATCAGGTTGAGCAGCAGCAGGCCGAATACACCCACCGCCCGATCAACGAACACGCCCGCCAGGGCATGTCGCTTGCGGTAGCCGGTGCGTCCCACCTCCAGAACGCGCATGGCATCGCCGCCAATGCTGCTCGGCAGGGCCTGGTTGAACCAGCTGCCGATGAAATAGACCCTCAGCCAGAAGTCCATCGGGCGTTCGAAGCCCAGGGCGCGCATGATCAGCCCCCAGCGCCAGGCGGCAAACAGGGTACTCAGCGTCTGCATGGCCAGCGCGGCCAGCAGCAACCACGGCGAGGCCCGGAGCATCACGTCCAGGGCCTCGCCAAAGTCGATATACCCGGCGATGAGGGCAAACAGCCCAAGGGTGATGGCGAGCCTGTAGATCATTCTGCTGCGGATGGGCACCGGGATGATGGGGTGGCGGCATTATAGCAACGGGGGACGGGGCGGGTCTGTGTTGGGGTGGAGTGTGGTCTCGCAATGATTCCGGTTGCGCGAAAGCGCGGTCTTGGCGTCTGCGCTGGAAGTTCGGTCAGGTTTGCAGGGCTGTGTAGCCATCCTCAGCCGACACGGTTTCAGGGCACCTCTTGAGACACCAGGGCATGAACCCGGGTACCCCAGTGCCTTGGAACGCGTCGGCCCCGGGTACGAAACCTGTGGCAGTCGGTTCTGCAGTGAAACGGGATGATGATGACAGCCATCTATCAATGGATTGCACACTCGCCTGCGCGAGCGCGCCCCACTTTCTTTGCTTGCCCAAAGAAAGTGGGCAAAGAAAGGGCACCCCGGGCCCGTGCCCGCTTGCGCGGGTACCCGTCCGCGGACGCATCGCTGCGGGGTTCATCGACGGGCATCCATGCCCGACGATGAACTGGCCGGCATCCCTTGCCGGCCCCCGGGTCTGCTGCGCAGCCCCGGCCAACCGCGCTCCTGC
>RFHG01000341.1 GCA_003696465.1 Gammaproteobacteria bacterium
CGAGCGTCCGCTGCGCCGCCTGCGTCGTCAGCTCGAGGAAGGTTTCGATCGCCGCGAGCGTCGAGGCGGGGTTGGCGTTGTAGGCGTCGTTGCACAGCAGCACGCCGCCAACGCGGGAAAAGGCCAGCCGCATCGGCGCAGGCGCCATGCCCTTCATGGCGGCGCAGGCGGTCTGGTCCTCCACGCCAAGCGCCCGCGCAGCGGCGAGGGCGAAGCAGGCGTTGAGCGCGTTGTGCCGTCCAGCAAGGGGCAGCGTCAGCTCGGCGCCGTCCGCCAGCGCCGCGGTCAGCTGGGGGCGCAGCTGGCCCTTCTCCTCCACCAGCCGCTGCGCCGCGCAGAGCAGCTGCGCATCGGCGCCAGGCGCATCGCCCACCGTGACGATGCGCGCATCGCTCGGCGCCCGCTTGCGCACCGCCGCCAGCAGCTCGCTGTCCTGCGCCGGCGCGACGACCGCGCCGCCGGCGCGCACGCACGCCGCCAGCGACGCCTTCTCGCGCACCACGCCAGCGCGGTCGCCGAAGCCCTCCGTGTGTGCCAGCGACGCGTTGAGCGCGACGGCGACGTCGGGCGTGGCGATCGCCCCCAGCTGCGCGATCTCGCCAGGGGCGTTTGCGCCGATCTCGCAGACGAGAAAGACGCTCTGGGCCGGCGCGTTGAGCAACGTCAGGGGAAGGCCGATGTCATTGTTGAAGCTCCGGGGGCTCGCGTGCGTCGGCGCCGCTGCAGCGAGGGCCGCTTCGAGCATCCTGCACGTGGTGGTCTTGCCGTTGGAGCCGGTGACGGCCACGAGCTGGGCGCAGGCCAGCGTCGACGCGCGCCGAGCTGCAGCGATCGCTCCCAGGGCTCTGCGCGCATCGGGGACGAGCAGCGTCGCAGGAGGCGAGGCGAGCTCGGCCAGCGCCCTGGCCGCCCTGGCCCGGTCGTCGACGACGAGCAGGGTTGCGCCGCGCAGGGCCGCTTCCTCGAGGAAGTCGTGCCCGTCGAGGCGCTGGCCGCGGATGGCGAAGAAGGCCTGGCCTGGCTGGACCGCTCTGCTGTC
>RFHG01000342.1 GCA_003696465.1 Gammaproteobacteria bacterium
ATGGAGACCGGCTTTTCGGTCAAGGACATCCAGGCCATGATCCTCGGCGGGCATGGCGATTCCATGGTACCCATGCTGCGTTACACCACCGTGTCCGGCATCCCCGTGTGTCATTTTCTCGATTCGGAACAGTGCCGGCGCATCGTCGAGCGCTCGCGCCAGGGCGGGGCCGAGATCCTGGCCCTGAAACAGATCAGCAGTGCCTATCAGGCCCCGGCGGCGGCCATTGCCACCATGGTCAGCGCCATCGTTCGCAACCGCAAGCGCATCCTGCCCACGGTGGCCGTGCTCGATGGCGAATATGGCGAGGCCGATATCGCGATTGGCGTGCCCTGCGTGCTGGGCGAGGGTGGCATGGAACGGGTCATTCAACTCGAGCTGAACGAGGAGGAGCAGGCCATGTTCGCCCAGACCGTGGCGGCTGTGCGCAGGGATCTCGATCGGCTGATCGCGGCGGGTTGAATTGCCCGCAGGCAGGAAGGGTTCGGGGCGGGCCGAGTGGCTGTGCGCCGCTACAACAAGCCGCCCGGGTCCGAAAGGCCGTCAGCCCTCCCAGCGCTTGAACCGCTTGCGGCAGTAGGCGAGCAGGCTGTCGTAGTCCGGAAAGTAGAGGTCGAAGCCCTCCTCGGCGGGGGCATCGTATTCGCAGTAGTCGTTGTCGTGCTCGCGGCAGACCCAGGGGCGCTGTTCGTAGATGCCGCAGCGTCCGTCCGGCTGCAGGTGACTGCAGCGGCTGTCGAACAGGAGGAACCAGCCATCCTCGTCCTTGTAGGCACTCACCCCTTCGTGCGATACCTGCCACAGCAGGGTCTGGAAATCATCCTTGCTGCGCGGCGTGTCGATCTGCTGGGTTACATAGGTGCAGCACTTGCTCTCCTTGCAAAAACTGCACTTGTTTTCAGGGGTTATCTTGATTTTCTTCGATTTGCCCACATCTGGTACCTGCGGCGGATGAACGATTTCGGGAACCACTTCCCGCGTAATCCGTCAGATTATCATGAGGAGGTGAACACATGTCCATTGCCCAATTCGGAATTGGCCAGCTCGTGCATCACCGTCTGTTCGGTTATCGCGGCGTGATCGTCGATGTCGATGCTGAATTCCAGGGCAGTGACGAGTGGTACGAACAGGTTGCGACCACGCGACCGCCCAAGGACGAGCCCTGGTACCATGTCCTGGTCGACGGCAGCGACGCGCAGACCTATGTCGCACAGCAGAATCTCGAGCTGGACTGGAATGCCGAACCGGTGGAGCACCCGCTGGTCGAGGCCTATTTCAGTGACTTTTCCGGTCATCACTACCTGCCACACTGGCAGGGCAACTGATCCATGCTGGCCACGCTGCGCCGCCTGCTGAGCGAGGGGCCCGGTGGCGCCGCCGCCGGCTCGCCGGATGACGGCGGGCAGCCGCTGGCACAGACCATCGCCATCCTGCTGGTCGAGATCGCCTGCATCGATCACGACTTCGATCCGCGCGAGGCGGAGCAGATTGCAGCCCTTTTGGCACGGCGGTTCGATCTTTCGACCGCGGAGGCAGAGGCCCTGGTGGCCGAGGCCCGGCGCCGGCGCGACGAGAGCATTTCCTTTCATCCCCTGGTTCGGCAGCTCAACGAGGCGCTGTCGCGCAGGGAGCGTTTCGAGCTGCTCAGGCTGCTGTGGTCGGTAGCCTGGGCCGACGGCCACATCGACAAGTACGAGGAACACCAGATCCGCAAGCTGGCGGAATGGCTGCACCTGCCGCATGTCGATTTCGTGCGTGCGCGCCACGAGGTGCAGCAGGAACAGATGAAAGCCGACTGAAAAAGTCAGAACCATGGCAAAGGGGCCCGCATTGTGCGGGCCCCTTTGCGTTACTGGCGTATATTGCCGCGCTTATTCGACGAAGGACTTGAGCTTGGCCAGCGGGCGGATCTTGACCACGGTGCGCGCGGGCTTGGCCTTGAACATGGTTTCCTCGCCGGTGAACGGGTTGATGCCCTTGCGCGCCTTCTGTGCCGGCTTGCGCTGGGTCACGATCTTGAACAGGCCCGGCAGCATGAACTCGCCCGCGCCGCGCTTCTTGATGTGACGCTCGATGAGCACGGTCAGCTCGTCGAGTACGGCGTTGACATCCTTCTTGCTCAGGCCGGTATTTTCCGCGATCTCGTTGACGATCTGGGTCTTGTTGTAACGCTCGCGGATGGCGGTGGTCTTTCTCTTCTTGGGTGCGGTTGCCATTTCGGAGGACTCTCCCTTCAGTGGTTGTCGTTGCAAACGGGGAAAAGATAGCACGATGTGATAGGCTACGCGACAGCCGTGTGGCCTGAAACCCCTGTATTTGCAGTCTCCGAGGCCTGTTCATGACACTCGACGCCCTGCTCTCCCTGCCCCTGCTGTCGGCCTTTCTGGTCGGCTTGCTGGGAGGCGTGCATTGCGTGGGCATGTGCGGGGGCATCGTCGGCGCACTGAGCCTGGGCGCCCGCCCCGGCGCCGGCCGGCCACGCTGGGGGCTGCTGCTCGATTACAATCTGGGGCGCATTGCCAGCTATACCGTGGCCGGGGCGTTGATGGGCGGCATTGGGGCCCTGGCCGCG
>RFHG01000343.1 GCA_003696465.1 Gammaproteobacteria bacterium
TATCGCCCGCATCGCGCGCGAGTTCGCGACCACGAAGCCGGCCACGACATTCTCCTATCGCGGCCCTTGCAAGCAGCTGTACGGCGCGCAGAACGAGGCTGCGATCCAGATGCTGAACGTGATCACCGGCAATGTGGAGAAGAAGGGCGGCTACTGCCTGCCCCGCGGCATGGGCTGGCCACAGCCGGAGCCGGTGCCGCCGCATCCGGAACATCACAGCCTGCTGCACCAGCCGCCGGAATATCCGGTGGCGCATCATCATGTGTCCACGCACACGCCATATACAATCATGAAGGGCGATGCGAAGGTCAGCGTCTGGTTCACCTATTACGACAATCCGGTCTATACCTACCCGTCATCGCATGTCTGGGAGGCGTTGCTCAAGGATGAGAAGCTCGTGCCGTTCTTCGTGTCGATGTCGCCGTACATGTCGGAAACGACGGAGCTGGCCGACCTGATCATCCCGGATGTCACCTATCTGGAGCGTCACGATCCGGAATCGATGCCCAGCGGTCTGTATCCGTGCCTGTCGATACGGCAGCCGGTCGTCAAGCCCCTGGCAGGCAGCCAGGAGTTCCGCCAGAACCTGATCGACATCATCCACAAGGTCGATCCGGACGGCTCGCTCGGGATCCGCAAGTACTTCGCCTTCAACACGCCCGAGGAATGGATGCGCGCGCATCTGGACAATATCCCGGGTCTGAAGGAGGCCGGCGGCTTCGATTTCCTGAAGAAGCATGGCGTCTGGCCGATCTACGGCGAGGTGGACAAGGAAACCGCCCGCATCGTCGACAAGAACGGCAACGAGGTCGAGCCGGAATACGGGCTGCACATGAAGGAGCTGTCGGCGGCCGACATGCAAGGGGCCGAGATCAGGCCGGATGGGGCGATCGTCAAGAACGGCAAGGTCATCGGCCGCCATATCCGCGGCAAGAACTATGTCGGCTTCGGCACGAAGACGCGCCTGATCCAGCTGTACAAGGATGAGTATCTGAAATCCGGCTTCGATCCGCTGCCGACCTACAAGCGCGACCCGCGCAAGGACGAGATGGGGGACGACGAGCTGTTCCTGACCACCTACAAGCTCAATGTGCACACGCAGTCGCGCACCGCGAGCCTGAAGTACCTGGCCGAGCTGTATCACAAGAATCCGGCCTGGATCAATCCGAAGACGGCCGCGAAGCTGGGCATCCGGGACGGCGATCTGATCCGCATTCAGTCCCACCTCGGCTACATGGTCACGCGCGCGCATGTCACCGAGGGCATCCATCCCCGGTGTGTGGCGGTGTCCACGGCCTGCGGCCATACGGCCTATGGTCGCTTCGCCCGGCTCAAGCATAAGGAGGGCAAGGCCCAGTGGGGCGGTCAGGACTCGGACGACATCCGCTACAACACCTGGTGGGATGATCATGGCGTGCATCCGAACCGCATCATCCAGATGCATGTCGATCCGATCGGCGCCTCGCAATCGTGGTTCCATACGCCGGTCAAGGTCATGCCGGCGCAAAGCGGCGACAAGTACGGCGATGTCGTCGCCAGCGTCGAGGCCGCGATCAAGGACTATGAGTATACGATGCGCTTCAGCGTCGGCGGCGACATGCATGAGAAGATGCA
>RFHG01000344.1 GCA_003696465.1 Gammaproteobacteria bacterium
AGACCCGGGGGCCGGCAAGGGATGCCGGCCAGTTCATCGTCGGGCATGGAAGCCCGTCGATGAACCCCCGCAGCGATGCGTTCGCGGACGGGTACCCGCACAGCGGGCACGGGCCCGGGGTGCCCTTTCTTTGCCCACTTTCTTTGGGCAAGCAAAGAAAGTGGGGCGCACTCGCGCCAGCGAGTGTGCAATACCTTCAAATGCAATGCCCGTAAAGCGGATGCGAAGCCACCAGTACAAGCCCCTGCTGGCAGCCCCTTTCCTACCCATCTGGCTATCCACGTGAGTTGTGAAGCATTTCCCGGTAATTGCCCGTGCAGTCGGCTAGGGTAAGCCGCTTTCGAACAAGGGGAAGACACCTATCATGCGTGTGCTGTTCATGTGCTCGATCTGCCTGTTGCTGGCACAAGGGGTTGCGGCCGAGACCGCCACGACCCGTGCACCCGAGCCGGGCCAGCCGGCATGGATCAGCGACCAGCTGAAGGTGCCGGTGCGCACGGGCACCACCCTGCGTCACAAGATCCTGCGCTTCCTGCGCAGCGGTACCCCTGTGACCGTGCTTGAAATCAACGAGAGCGGGAGCCATGCCCGTATCCGCGGCCCCAGGGGGGTCGAGGGCTGGGTGCCCGTGGATGAGCTGATGCCGGAGCCGTCTGCGCGGGAGCAGCTTGCGCGGGCCCGGGATCGTATCGAGGCGCTCAAGGCACAGCGCAGGACGCTCAAGGCAGAGATTGCCCAGTTGCAGCAGCAGTTGAAGGAGAGCCAGGGCCAGGGCGAGGCATTGCTGCGCGAGAAGGAGGCCCTGGAGGCTCGACTGGAAAAACTGCAGCGGGTGGCGGCGCGACCCATGCAGCTTGCACGAGAGAATACCGAGTTGTCGGATCGCCTGACCACGGCCCAGCAGCGTATCGAGCAGCTGGAAGAGGAAAATGCCCGTCTTGCCGACAGCAGTCGGCGTGACTGGTTCGTCCGGGGGGCTGCAGTGGCCCTCGGCAGCCTGTTGCTCGGCTTGCTCCTTACACGCATCCGCTGGCGTCGTCGCCACGACGACTGGTAGCCCGCTGCGCATGAAGGGTCCCCGGCTTGCCTGCCGAGGCTGCCGGGCGCAATAATCGGAACATGGATTTCCTGCACCTGCTCGACCCGCTGTTGCGGCAGTTTCTGGGCACCATCCTGCTCGGCTTCCTCGTTGGCCTGGAATATCATGGCTACATGCGGGAGAAGGGCTATCTCGGCTTTGGCACCACCCGCACCCTGACCCTGCTCTCCGTACTCGGATTTGTCCTGGCTGCGCTGGATGCCCGGCTGGGGAGCTGGCTGCTGCCGGCGGGGCTGCTGGTGGTGGCAGGCTATCTGGGCATCTATTACCTGATACAGGCCCGGCGGCAGCAGTTTTCGCTCATGGGGCCACTGATCGGGCTGCTCAGTTTCCTCATCGGCCCGGTCATGATCCACTTTCCGAGCTGGTTCTGGCTGCTGTTCGTCATCGTGATCATCATGATGCTCGGGCAGAAACCGCTGATTCGCAGCTTTTCCGACCTCGTGCCCGGCGAGGAGCTGCTCACCCTGTCGAAGTTCCTGCTCATGGCCGGCGTGGTCCTGCCCCTGCTGCCGGATCGGCAGATTGCTTCCTGGGTTCCGGTGAGCTGGTACAAGCTGTGGCTGGCCGTGGTGGTCGTCTCGGGATTCTCCTATCTCAGCTATCTGGCCCAGACCTGGTTCTTTCCGCGTCGGGGTCTGTTGCTGAGCGGGATCCTGGGCGGACTGTATTCCAGCACTGCCACCACCTGGGTGCTGGCTCGGCGCAGTGCAGCCGGGCAAGGGGATCCATGGCAGGCAAGGGCTGCCATCGTGCTGGCCACGGCCATGATGTATCCGCGATTGTGGGTCATCATTGCGCTGATGGCACCCGCGGTCGCCATGGAACTCACGGTGCCCTTCCTGCTGTTCATGCTGCTCTCGCTGGGGGTTGGGGGACTCCTTGCGCGACAGGGTGAACATGAGGGGGCACGGGCGGGGCACGAGAAGGTTTCTCACCCGCTGGAACTGACCACGGCCCTGCTGTTTGCGGCCCTGTTCGTGTTGTTCAGCGCGCTGACCCACCTCGTGCTCCAGTTCTGGGGTATCGAGGGACTCAATCGGCTGGCCTTCGTGGCCGGTCTGGCAGATGTCGATCCGTTCGTGCTGTCGGTACTGTCCGGTACCTATTCCCTCGATCCGCATCGGGTGGTTGGCGCCATCCTGATTGCCTCGGGCAGCAATGATCTGCTCAAGGGTATCTATGCCCTGGTTCTGGGGGGGCGGATGCAGTGGCTGCCGGCACTCTGGCTGCTGGGCCTGTGTCTGGCCTCCGTGGGCTGGGCCTTCTTCCTGCTGTAGCGGGCGGTATCAGGTCAGGGCGACCACGGAAAGGTCCCGCCGGCCCTTGCATTCGTACAGGGCGGCATCCACTTGGTCGAGCAGGGTCTCGAGCGTGTCGCCATGTCGCGGGGCCTCGCCCAGGCCGATGGAGATACCCACATCATAATGTCGCTCCCGTACCCAGCGTTCCAGGCGCTTCTGGATGCGCTCGCTGATGCGGAAGGCCTGCTCCAGCTCGATATCCTGCAGCAGGATGACGAACTCGTCGCCGCCATAGCGGGCTGCCAGATCGGTGTCGCGGATACAGGAAGTGAAAATGCGGGCAATGGACTTGAGTACCTCGTCGCCTTCGGAATGGCCATGCTCGTCGTTGATGGACTTGAAGCGGTCGAGGTCGGCGAACATGACCACCACCGGCATCTTGTGTTCGCGGGCCGCCTTCAGCAGTCGCTCGGCCTCTTCCTCGAGCGCGGCGCGATTGAGCAGGCGGGTCAGCGGATCCCGCCGTGAGCTGTCCTGCAGGCTCTGGCGACTGCGCTCCACCCGCGACATCAGCACATAGGCGTAGACCAGGATCAGGGCGCTGAACAGGTTCATGAACAGGATGGCAGGCATCACGCCTTCCAGATCGTGATAATAACGCATCGTCAGGGTCAGCATGGCGAGGAGGAAACTCGCGCCCACTGCCTCGGTAAAGCAGCGCATGCCATAACGCATGCCATTGCCGAGCACGATGACGATGTAGACCATGCTGGTCAGCGGCACCACCCACGGGTCGTTGAGCACCACGATGGAAATGCCCAGGACATCGCCCCACAGCGCCACGCGCACGCGTTGCATGGACTCCGGATAATGCCAGGCATGGAGGAACAGGATCGTGTTCCAGAGCAGGTAGCCGATGAAAAATCCGTTCATCTGCTCCAGCGTCATCCACGGGCTGTGGTACTCGAAGCCCCAGTTGAAATAGACGATGCCGATCAGGGTGAACAGGTAGCGGGTGATGAACTGCAGGCGCTGGTCGGGCCAGCTGGCGGCGATGCACTGATAGCTGCGTGACTGCCGTCGGTCGCCCATTCGACGACGCTCTCCCTGACGGCGATTTCCCGGAGGTTGAGTGTTGTTCACTGCCATGTGCAAATCCGCTGACGGCCCGCTGCCGGTACCCATTCTATCATTCTGCAGGCAGTCGTGTGGGGGTGCGTTTGCCCGTGCAGGCGTTATACTGCGGTCATGGAGAGGAGGAATCCATGAATCTGGAAAAGGTCATCTTCGCGTTCTTCATCGTCCTGGCGCTGACGCTCAATTTCGGCTTCTTCATCGGCGACATCGACAACCCGCAGCAGCATCATGCCTATGAGCTGTTTGCGGCCCTGATCATCAGCATTATTGCCACCATTCTCAAGGTTGGTGACCGCTCGCACATGGGGGCGGTGCTGCTGGCGACCTCGCTGGTGGCCGATCTGCAGCTGATCGTGGCGGCCATGATCTGGGGATATGTGGTCTATGTCAGCGGTGATGGCCTGACGCCGCGTCACATGTCGAGCATCGTCTCCATGTCGGGTGGCGCACTGGTGGCCAACATCACCTCGGTCGTGCTGCTGGTGGTGGAAACGGTTTCGGTCCGGCGCTGATTCGCTCCTCGTGGGCGGTTGCCGGCGGGTGCGGTCATGAGCAACGAGGTCATCTTCCTTATCTTCCGGCGCATGCGGCTGCCGCTGATCATCCTCGTTCTGAGTTATGCCGTTTCCATCTTCGGCTTTACTCTCGTACCCGGGCAGGACGACCAGGGCCGGCCGTGGCACATGGACTTCTTCCATGCCTTCTATTTCGTCAGTTTCATGGGCTCGACCATTGGTTTTGGCGAGATCCCCTATCCGTTCACGGATGCTCAGAGATACTGGGCCATTTTCACCATTTATCTCACCGTCATTGCCTGGCTGTATGGCATCGGAACGCTGATTTCGCTCATTCAGGAGCCGGCCTTCCGCCGTGCGATCACCCATGCCCGTTTCCGCCGTGCGGTGCGCAGGCTGCGCGACCCGTTCTATCTGGTATGCGGCTATGGCGATACCGGCGAGCATCTGGTGCGGGTGATGGTGGACCGGTTCCATCAGGCCGTGGTGGTGGACATCGACCCCGACCGCATCAATCATCTGGAGATCGCGCAATTGCCGATGGATGTGCCCGGCCTGACCGCCGATGCGTCCGATCCCACCATCCTGGAAGACGCGGGCCTGAGGCATCCGGCATGCCAGGGGGTGGTGGCCCTGACCAACGACGATTCGGCCAATCTGCACATTGCCCTCGCGGCCCGGCTGCTGGCGCCCGACGAACGCATCATCGTGCGCGCCGAGTCGCGGGCTGCGGTGGCCAACCTGCAGTCCTTCGGCATCCACGATGTCATCAATCCCTACGACAGCTTCGCCGAATGGCTGGCCATGGCCATTCATTCGCCGAGTCTCTATCTCATTCACGACTGGATGATCGGGCTGTATCACCGGCCACTGGCCGATCTGCTCCAGCCACCCAAGGGCCTGTGGATCATTTGCGGCTTCGGACGTTTTGGCAAGGCCGTGTACGAGAATCTGCGCCGCGAGGGGGTCGAGGTGATCGTGGTCGATGCCTACCCGGACCAGAATGGTGCGCCCGCGGGGGCCATTCTGGGCCGGGGTACCGAGGCCGCAACGCTGAAGGAGGCCGGGATCGATCGTGCAGTGGGCATTGTGGCCGGCACCAACGATGATGCCGACAACCTTTCCATCATTCTCACCGCCAAGGAACTCAAGCCCGGGCTTTTCACGGTTGCCCGGCAGAACCGCAGTCGCAATGGTGCACTCTTCAGTCGCATGCTTAAGGAAAGTCCGGATGACAGGACCGGATTGCTCGATCTGGTCATGCAGCCTGCCGAGATGATGGCGCAGAAGGTGGTGGCCCTGATGATGGCACCGATGCTGGTACGCTTCCTGGCCTATGCGCGTCAGCAGGACAACGAATGGGCCAATATCCTGATCAGCCGCATTATCGATGTGACCGGCGAGGATGAACACCCGGTGACCTGGCGCATCAAGATCACCCCCGAGGGGGCGCCCGCCGTGTACGAGATGCTGCGCGAAGGACGCGAGGTGATGCTCGACGATCTCGAACACGATCCCCGTTATCGCGAGAAGCGGCTGCATGTCGTGCCGCTGATGATCGAACGCCCGGGGGAAGGGTCGATCATGCTGCCGGACATGGACCTGTCCCTGCGCCTGGGCGACCGTATCCTGTTTGCCGGTCTGCCCGAGGCGCGGGGCAGCATGGCGCTGCTGGTGCATAACTACAATGCGCTGGAATATGTCGTGACGGGCATCGAACGGCCCAGCGGTCTGGTCTGGCGATGGCTGGACGGATTGCGGCATTCCCCGGCGCAGGAAGACATCCGGAATTGATCCAGGTCATGTCATTCTATATTAGAGATATCTAATATAAGGTCCTCTTCATTCAGAGAGGGACTCACCATGACCGACACACTGCTGCAACAGACCTGGGATGTCCTGCAGGAGCAGGAAGACGCAATTCGCAGCGCCTTTTTCGAACGGCTCATCGACACGCACCCGGAATACCTGGACAGGCTGGCCCAGCCCGAACTGCTCGAGGCCATGGGCTCGGTCGAGGCCCTGCTGGAGATGCTGACCTGGCTGCAGGAGGCACCGGAGGACGATATCCCCTATATCGCTCGCCTGGGTGGCCTGTTTGCCGCTTCCGACATCGGTTTCGACGACATGGACCGCTTCCGTGAAGTGATGCTCGAGGTGCTGGACGAATACGGGCGCAAGTCCATGCCGGAGTGGGGAGCGGCCCATCTCGAGGCATGGAACGAGGCCTTCGAGCTGCGCCTGATTCCCCATCTGCTGGAAGGCATGCAGCAGGCAGCCTGATTCCGCAACGCGCAGGCCTGTGGCAAGATATCCCCGGATCGGGTCATGTCCGGGGATATCCTGTGAACGAGTGGGACAAGCGCTACGATTGCGAGGACTATGTCTATGGCGTGGAGCCAAACGACTTCCTGCGCGCGCATCTGAAGGAAATCCCGAAGGGCGAAGTCCTGTGCCTGGCCGATGGCGAGGGCCGCAATTCGGTTTTCCTTGCCGAGCAGGGCTATCAGCCGACCGCGGTGGACTATTCCGCAGTGGCACTGGACAAGGCGCGGCGGCTGGCGGCCACGCGCGGAGTGGAAATCGAGACGATCAGGGCCGATCTGGCCGACTTCGAACTGGGCAGGGATGCCTGGACGGGCATCGTGTCCATCTTCTGCCATGTGCCCGAGTCGATCCGTCAACGGGTCTATCGGCAGGTACCCGAGGCCCTGGTGCCTGGCGGGGTCTTCCTGCTCGAGGCCTATACCCCGGAACAGCTTGCATACGGCACCGGTGGCCCGCCGACCGCGGAGCTGCTGGCTGATCTGGACAGTTTGCTCCAGCCCCTCGAGGGGCTCGACATCGTGCTGGCACGGACGCTGGAGCGTGAGGTCATCGAGGGGCAGCTGCATACCGGTCTGGCCCATGTGGCACAGATCATTGCGCGCCGTCCCCACTAGCGTCCGGTCCCGCTGCCCCTGCATCGTCGCTCCCGCTCGCCTTCGGCTCGACCGGAAACTCCACCAGGGGCGGGCGGCCCTCCAGCTTCTTGAGATTGGCCAGAACGCGGCGGGCACGGGCGATGTCTTCGGCCAGGCGGCGGTGCCCGGGGGCAAGCGGCCGCGCCTGTTCCCAGGTCTTGAGGGCCTGTTCGAACTCGCCCTGGCTGTACTGCCGTTCGCCCAGTTCGATCAGCCGTTCCACCTCACGGTCGATGGCCTTCTGCAGCTTGCGCGCGCGCTCTGACACGGCGCGTGTGTCAGGCATCAGGCGGCGCAGTTCCTGCAGGTAGGCACGGGCCTCCAGCCAGTCCTCGCGCCGGAAGGCCTCGTCGAAATAGCCCTGATATTGTCTCGCCTGCTGCCTGCGCAGGGCGCGCAGGCGTTTTTCCGTATCCTCGCGCTGGCCGGAATCCGCGCGAATGCCATGGGTCTGGATCCTGCTCAGGGCGATGCGTGTGGCAGGGTCCGGCTTGAGCTCATTGGCCAGCCCCAGCAACCGGCCTGCCAGCACGAAATTACCCTTTTCAAGGGCTGCCATGCCATGTTTCCGCAGTCCTGCGGCCGTTTCTTCCCTCAGTTTTTCCAGCGCCTTGAGGCGCTCCTGCTGGTGGTCATCGGCGGGATTGGTGCGCACGATACGTCTTTGCAGAGGCAGGGCCTTGAGCAACCATTCGCCCTGCAGTTGCAGCCACTTGCGGTCGAGCATGGCCAGCCACTGCTCACGGTCGCGCAGGAACCGGTCGCGTTCGTTCCTGAGCAGGCGGCTTTCCGGATAGTGGGCCAGCCCCTCGTCATACAGGCTCAGGGCCTCGGCCCACTTGTGCTGCTGCGCAAGCTGCAGGGCTTCCTTCGAGACACGCTCGGCATAGGCCCGCGCCCGTGCCCGTATCCGGGGAAGTGTCTCCCTCATGCGGCGGTACTGCGGGTGTTCGGGTTTCATGGCCTGGATGGTATCGATGGCCAGACCATAGCGATCCTCGGCCAGCCATTGCTGCACGCGCCGATCCACATCCGGACGGCTGGCATAGTAGTTTGCACAGCCGCCCAGCAGCAGGCCCAGGATGACGAGTACGAGCAAGGTCGTGGTGCGTGTCGGATACATGGCCGAAGCTCAGTCCGTCTCGGCCAGCACCTGCTCGACCATGGATTCGAGCTGCTGGCGATAATCCGGCGAGAGGTCATCAATCCGATACAGTGTGGCCGGTTCCTTGCGGCCGCGGATCTGGATGGTGCCGTGGGGCCTGGCAATGACCCGCCCGCAGACATCGGTATGGGCATACATTTCTTCATCGACGAGAATTTCGTCGGCCCTGGCGTGCGTGGCCAGCCGGGAGGCCAGATTGACCGCATCACCCACCACCGTGTACTGCATGCGATCGGATGAGCCCATGTTGCCGGCCAGCATGTGGCCACTGTTGATGCCGATTCGGAAGTGTATGGGGCATTTGCCCTGCCGTTGGCGGCGTTCGTTGAGGCGCTGCACCACGTGGGAGATGAGCACTGCACAGCCAACGGCATGGAATCGATGCTCGGAATCCGCTTGTGGCACACCAAAGACAATCATGGCGCAATCGCCGATGAACTTGTCGATGGTGCCCTGCCACAGGCTGCTGGCACGCGTGATGTAATGGAAATATTCATTAAGCAGCTCGGATACCGCACGCGGTTCCATGGTCTCGGCCATTTCGGTAAAACCGACGATGTCGGCAAAAATGACGCTGGCCTCGACATGGCGCCCGCCCAGTTCCACCTGGTCCAGGTTGCGCAGGATTTCCCGGGCCACGTCACGTGACACATAGCGTGAGAGGGCCTGTTCCACCTGTGACTTGCGCAGCAGGCCGTGTGCCATCTCATTGAAGGAACGCATCAGGATGCCCAGTTCGTCGTTGCGACGGTCATCCATGCGGTAGTGGTAGTCACCGTTTCCAATGGCCTGGCTGGCCTCGACAAGGGCCTGGATGGGACGCGCCAGCCAGCGGCTCACACGCCACGAGACGAGCAGGGCGAGCAGCATCGTCAGCAGCATGGCCCCGAGCAGGATCATCAGCGATTCATGAAACTGCTCCTCGATGATGCGCCGGCTGAAGGTGACCAGTGCATGTCCGGTCACCAGGTCCCGATAACGGATGGGGGTGAGATAGGACACCATGCTTTCGCTGGCCCCGTCGCGATGCCGCCAGTGCCACTCGATGCTGTAGTCGGTGTCGGTCAGGGCGCGTCCCTGTCGGTACAGGTCGGGCAGGGATCCTTGCGGTATCACGCCCCGTTGGGCAACCGCTTGTCCACGGTCGTTGTAGACCACCGCGCCAAGGGAGCTGCGCGTGTTGCCGAACTTGCTGACCACCGTTTCCAGTACCAGTTCATCGTCCGCCAGCAGTGGCTCGCGTGCGCTGTCGGCCAGCAGCCGGGCAATGCTCAGGCCGAACTCGTCGAGCTGGTGCTGCATCAGGCGGTTCTGGTTGTCGATGGTGAGCAGGCCAAGTATCAGCACGCCACCGACCATGAGGCTGCCCAGGATGAGCGTCAGGCGGACGGCAATGGGCAGGAAGCGGCGCCGCCCTGGAGGGGCGTTGGCAATGGCGGGTGCGGCAGGTTCTGCTGCCGCGTCGGCCTTCAGCGCAAGGCTGCTGTGACGGGATGCACGCATGAGAAAATCATAGCACGCAGCGCCATGCCAAAGCGGGGGATGTGGCGTTTCCGGTCCGGCCATGGAAAAGGCCCGGACGAGGGTCCGGGCCGGGAATAAAAAGGGCCGTCCGTGGCCAGTCTTGCAGTTAGTCCTTGGAGGGCAACGGGTATACCGCGGCAGGCCATCTGGCGGGCCGCGGCATGAAAGTCGGGAAACGCATGCGCATCAGAAAATCGTCTGATGCAGCAAGGTTGCCGTGATGGCATAAACGACGCTCAGCAGCAGAATCTTGCCCGGTTTTCTGAGAATCGAAATATGCCGTACGCTGAGCAGGCCGGCGAAGATGCTGTACAACACCAGCAGTACCACCAGCTGGGTTTCGAGGATCAGGCCGGTCGCCCAGGCGGCGAACAGCGCCACATACACCCCGGCCGTGCTGTAGGCAATGACCTTCAGCAGGGGATTGGGCAGGATGCAGTCATCCGCGGAAGCGAGTTGCAAACTGGGGTTCTTGATGTGGTTCATGTCGTGTTTCCGGCTGTTGCTTGGTTATTAGTGTATAACCAAATACTAATAGTTCAATTGGACCTAAGTACCTGATCTGCAGCCATCCTGTCAGAAATGCCGCGCTGCTGCAAGCGCGGCACATGGAGAAAATGCCGGAATGTGACGGGGATCGCTCCCCGGCCCGTGGCCCGGACCCGGGAGCAGGCGGATCAGAGCCTGTCGGCGTTTTCGGCCAGGTACTTCGCCACCCCTTCGGGGCTCGCATCCATGCCCTTTTCGCCTTCCTTCCAGCCAGCGGGGCAGACCTCGCCATGGGTCTCGAAGAACTGCAGGGCATCGACCATGCGCAGGGTCTCGTCGATATTGCGGCCCAGCGGCAGGTCGTTGACCACCTGATGGCGCACCACGCCCTCGCGGTCAATGAGGAAGGTGCCGCGGAAGGCGACCGCCCCGTCCGGGGTCTCGACATCATAGGAGCGGCAGATGTTGTGGGTCATGTCGGCCACCAGCGGATAACCGACCGCGCCGATGCCGCCCTGGTCCACAGGGGTGTTGCGCCAGGCATTGTGGGTGAAGTGTGAGTCGATGGAGACACCAATGACCTCGCAGTTGCGCTTTCTGAACTCTTCCAGCCGATGGTCGAAGGCGAGCAGCTCCGACGGGCAGACGAAGGTGAAGTCCAGCGGATAGAAGAAGATGACCGCATACTTGCCCTCGATATGCGTGGCCAGATGAAAATCCTCGATGATGCTGCCATCGCCCAGTACGGCCGGTGCGGTGAAATCCGGTGCCTTGCGGCCCACGAGTACGCCCATTTTGTTCTCCTTCAGGTTGGGGTGGAAAAGGCAGGCAGCCGTACTCGTGTTTACGGCTGCCCGTGGCGCGCGCATCCTAGGGGGCGCACAGTGGAAATGCAAGAATCTGCCTGTCGCCGCGTGGAAATGTGAATGAGTTGGCGGCATGCCATGGCATGCATGGACTAGTCTTGGCAATCATGGGATTTCGTGCCGGGAGGCCGCCATGACCGAACCGCAACAGACCGATCGCTGGAGCATGATCAGTGCCATCCTCGGCACGGTGCTCATTCTGGGCAGCCTGCTTTTTATCTGGAACCAGCTGCAGCGGATCGAGGCACGGGCCGATCGCACCTATGCCCAGGCGGTGCTGGTCCAGCTCGAACTCGACAGCCTGGAAAACGAGATGCTGGCACTGGAAGGTGTCTTGCGCAGTGCTCGCGAGCAACGGGCCCGGGGCGCCGCACGGGTCGAAGTGGG
>RFHG01000345.1 GCA_003696465.1 Gammaproteobacteria bacterium
AACCGCAGGCTGCTGCGCGAGGTCCTGGACCTGCCGGCCGAGCCGCTGTGGCTGGAGCAGGTGCACGGGGCCGACGTGCTGGAAGAAGCCGCCGGCTGCCGCGGCGATGCCCGCATCGTGCGCCGCCCGGGGCAGGTGGCCGTGGTACTCACGGCCGATTGCCTGCCGGTGTTGTTCGCGGCACGGGACGGTCGGGCCGTGGCCGCGGCCCATGCCGGCTGGCGCGGGCTCGCAGCGGGTATCCTCGAACGTACGGTGGAAGCCTTCGACTGCGCGCCGGATGCGCTCATGGCTTGGCTCGGCCCGGCCATCGGGCCGCAGGCCTTCGAGGTGGGCGAGGAAGTGAGGGCGGCCTTTGTCGATGAGGATCCGCGTGCGGAGGTCGCCTTTGTGCCGGTGCGCCCCGGCCACTGGCTGTGCGACCTGTACCGGCTGGCGCGGCTGCGGCTTGAAACTGCCGGCGTGGCATCCATTCATAGTGGGGGCCGCTGCACCTTCAGCGAGTGCGAGCTTTTCTATTCCTATCGCCGCGACGGCCGTACCGGTCGCATGGCGAGCCTGATCTGGATGGAGGAATCCTGATGAACTACATGCTGACCCTGGTCGGCCGGGACCAGCCCGGCATCGTGGCCGATGTGACGCGGGTGCTGTACGAGGCCGGCTGCCAGCTCGGCGAGGCCTCCATGATGCGGCTGGCCGGCAACTTCACCATCATGCTGGTACTGGACTGTGCCCGCGCCCAGGGCGAGCTGGAAGCCCTGCTGGCACCGGTGGCCGAGGCCATGGGCCTGCGCCTGCATCTGGACGAGGTGGAGGCCGAACAGCACGATCACCCGCTGCCGGATGCCCGCATCAGCGTGCACGGGGCCGACCGGCCGGGCATCGTGGCCGAGGTGACCCGTGCCCTGGCCGAGGCCGGTTTCAACATCCTCGACCTGGAAACGGCAGTCGGCGGCACCGAACAGGCGCCGATCTACATCATGATCATCGAAGGCCAGGCAGGGCTTGGCCTCGAGCCGCTCGAGCGGGCCGTGGAGCGCCTGCGCGACAACCGCATCGAGGTCAGCCTGGAACCGGTCGAGACCCTGGTCGGCTGAGCATGGCGGTACTCGACATCCTGACCTGGCCGGACGAGCGGCTGAAGCAGGTCTCGCAGCCGGTCACCGAGTTCGACGAGGCGCTGGCCCGCTTCATCGACGACCTGGAGGAGACCCGCCTGGCCGGGCCCGGCGCGGTGGGCATTGCCGCGCCCCAGGTGGGGCGTTTCATTCGCGTGGTGATCGTCGACGTGTCGAAGACCCGCAAGCCGGTACCCAATCATGGTCATCTGGTACTGGTCAATCCCGAGATCACCGAGTGGGAGGGCTACGAACTCGGGCGCGAGGGCTGCCTCTCGGTACCGGACTATACCGGCAATGTCATCCGTGCCGAACGCATTCACCTGCGCGCGCAGGATGCCGAGGGCAACTGGCGGGAATGGGACATGGAGGGTTTCGAGGCCCGTGCTGTGCAGCACGAGATCGACCACCTCGATGGCCTGCTGTTCCTCGACCGCGTGGTCAGCCGGCGCAGCGACATCTTCCGCCGGAAGGTCTATAAGAAGAAGGGGCAGCCCTAGCGCCTGCCAGGATTACGTTCGTTCGGTATCGAGGAGGCTAACCGTCCGTCATGACCCTGCGCCCATGGATCATCGCCGGTCTGCTGCTCGGCGTGGTGGCCGGACTGGGCCTGGCGCTGTCACGCACACAGGGCCCCGGGCCGTCTGCGCAGCCCACGCCTCCTCTGGTCGCCGTTGCGCCTCGCATCCGGCCGCTTCCGGAGGCCCCTGTCCGTCGGCGCACGGTCATGGATATCTCCCTGCACGACGAGGCCGAATTGAAGGACATGCTGCACCACCTCGACGCGCTGCAGCGCGCCGGACTGGTCGAGAAGGCGCCCGTGGCGGTGGTGCTGCATGGCCCGGAGATCGCCTTCTTCACGCGCAAGGGCTATGCCAGTCACCGTGAGCTGATCGATCTGGCCGGCCGCCTGGATGCTGCCGGCGTGATCGAGGTCAAGGCCTGCCGCACGCGGATGCGGATGATGGGGGTGAAGGAGGAGGATCTGCCCGATTTCGTCGAGACAGTGCCCTTCGGCCCGGGCGAGATCCTGCGCCTGCAAGGTGCCGGGTACGAGGTGCGCAGACTGTTCTGAAAAACCCCGCCGCAAGTCTTGCAATTGTCCTGCACGCCCCCATCTTTCCGGTAACGCTAAATTCCGGGAGGCAATCACAACATGAGAATGGACAAACTGACCAGCAAGTTCCAGATGGCGCTGCAGGATGCGCAGTCGCTTGCGGTGGGGCGCGATCACCAGTTCATCGAACCGGTGCACGTCCTGGTCGCGCTGATCGACCAGGAGGGCGGCACCGTACGCTCGCTGCTCACCCAGGCCGGCATCGATGTCAACCAGCTGCGCGCGCGTCTGGGCGAAATGCTGGACCAGCTCCCCCAGGTGGAGGGAGCTGCAGGCGAGGTGCACATTTCCAATGACCTCGGCCGCATTCTGAACCTGACCGACAAGCTCGCCCAGCAGCGCGGAGACCAGTACATCTCCTCGGAGCTGTTCGTGCTGGCTCTGGTCGAGGACAAGAGCAGTGTGGGCGAACTGCTGCGCCAGATGGGCGCCAGCAAGAGCATCATCGAACAGGCCATCGACAAGATCAGGGGAGGCAAGGCAGTGGACGATCCGAATGCAGAAGACACGCGACAGGCGCTCGAGAAATACACCATCGACCTGACCGAGCGCGCCGAACAGGGCAAGCTCGATCCGGTCATCGGCCGCGACGAGGAGATCCGTCGCTGCATCCAGGTACTGCTGCGCCGTACCAAGAACAACCCCGTGCTCATCGGCGAGCCCGGTGTCGGCAAGACCGCCATCGTCGAGGGGCTGGCCCAGCGTATCGTCAACGGCGAGGTGCCGGAGGGCCTCAAGGGCAAGCGCCTGCTGTCGCTCGACATGGGCAGCCTGCTGGCCGGGGCCAAGTTCCGCGGCGAGTTCGAGGAGCGCCTCAAGGCACTGCTCAACGAGGTGACCCAGGCCGAAGGCGAGATCATCCTCTTCATCGACGAGATCCACACCATGGTGGGCGCCGGCAAGGCCGAAGGCGCCATGGATGCCGGCAACATGCTCAAGCCCGCGCTGGCGCGTGGCGAGCTGCGTGCCATCGGTGCCACCACCCTGGACGAGTACCGCCAGTACATCGAGAAGGATCCGGCGCTGGAGCGCCGCTTCCAGAAGGTGCTGGTGGATGAGCCGACGGTGGAGGACACCATCGCCATCCTGCGCGGTCTCAAGGAGCGCTATGAAATCCATCATGGCGTCGAGATCACCGACCCGGCCATCGTGGCGGCGGCAACGCTTTCGCATCGTTACATCACCGATCGCAAGCTGCCGGACAAGGCCATCGACCTCGTGGACGAGGCAGCGGCCCGCCTGCGCATGGCCATCGACTCCAAGCCGGAGGAGATGGACCGGCTCGAGCGTCGTCTGATCCAGCTCAAGATCGAGCGCGAGGCGCTGAAGAAGGAGACCGACGAGGCCTCCAGGAAGCGGCTGGCCGCTCTGGAAGAGGAGATCGAGAAGCTCGAGCGCGAGTACTCCGATCTGGAAGAGATCTGGAAGGCCGAGAAGGCAGCCCTGCAGGGCACTGCGCACATCAAGGAACAGCTGGAGCAGGCCCGCATCGAGCTGGAGCACGCACGCCGTGCCGGCGACCTGGCGCGTATGTCGGAGTTGCAGTACGGGGTCATCCCCGATCTGGAGAAGCAGCTCGACATGGCCACCCAGGCCGAGATGCAGGAGACCCACCTGCTGAAGAACAAGGTCACCGACGAGGACATCGCCGAGATCGTTTCGCGCTGGACCGGCATTCCGGTCTCCAAGATGCTGGAGAGCGAGAAGGAAAAGCTGCTGCGCATGGAAGAGGCGCTGCAGAGGCGCGTGGTCGGCCAGGAAGAGGCCGTCAGGGCGGTCTCCGATGCCATCCGGCGCTCGCGTGCTGGCCTGGCGGACCCGAACCGGCCCATTGGCTCGTTCCTGTTCCTCGGCCCCACCGGGGTGGGCAAGACCGAGCTCACCAAGGCACTGGCGGAGTATCTGTTCGATACCGAGGATGCCATGGTGCGCATCGACATGTCGGAGTTCATGGAGAAGCATTCCGTGGCCCGTCTCATCGGTGCCCCGCCGGGCTATGTCGGTTATGAAGAGGGCGGTTACCTCACCGAGGCCGTGCGTCGCAAGCCGTATTCGGTGATTCTGCTCGACGAGGTGGAAAAGGCGCATCCGGACATCTTCAACATCCTGTTGCAGGTGCTGGATGACGGACGCCTCACCGACGGCCATGGCCGCACGGTGGACTTCCGCAACACGGTCATCATCATGACCTCGAACCTCGGTTCGCAGCTCATCCAGGAGATGGCGCGCACCAACGACTACGAGGCCATGAAGACTGCGGTGATGGAAGTGGTCGGACAGCACTTCCGGCCGGAGTTCATCAACCGTATCGACGAGACGGTGGTGTTCCATCCGCTCTCGCAGGAGCAGATTCGCAAGATCGCGGACATCCAGCTGGGCAACCTGCGTCGTCGGCTCGAGGAGCGCGACATGCAGCTGGTGGTCACCGAGGCCGCGCTGGACAAGATCGGCGAAGCCGGGTTCGATCCCGTGTATGGTGCTCGCCCGCTCAAGCGTGCGGTGCAGCAGCGGATCGAAAACCCGCTGGCGCAGAAGATCCTGGCCGGCGAGTTCGGTCCCGGCGACACCATCCGGGTGGATGTCTCCGGCGACGAGCTCGTGTTCACCAGGGAGGCCTCGGCAGAGGCTGCCTGATCCGCGCTGCGGAAACCATCGAAGGGGGCGGGTGCTTCGGCATCCGCCCCTTTTTCATGCCGGCCGTACATGCCAGGGAACATGCACCGGACCGGGCATGCCAGCTGCCTGACGGTGCCCTGCCAGTCCCTGCGCCCGGCATGGGAATTCCCATTCGGCCTTCATCGCTGGCACAATGCTCCGTCGATTGTGTACATGCGAGGAACAGGTCATGAGCAAGGGGCTGGAACTCACCATCCCGATGATCGAGGACACCCTGAATGCCGTCATCCGTCACGATCCGCAGGCCCGTGACGAGGGCATCGCGGTGCAGTATCTGGCAGCCATCGCCGGCTTCGTGCTGGCGCACCAGGACTTCGACCGCAAGCAGCGCGAGGACTTCATCGAGGAGCTCAAGCGCATCATGCTGCAGATCAGCGAGGATGTGATCCGCCAGCGCACCGCGCAGGCCGCGCCGCCACCGCCGCAGCAGGAGGCCTTCGGCATCTGGAAGCC
>RFHG01000346.1 GCA_003696465.1 Gammaproteobacteria bacterium
CGCTCGCCCACCTTGCCGCCGATCTCGTCGGCATGGGCAATGAGGTTTTCCAGGGTGCCGTATTTCTGCAGCCACTTGGCCGCCGTCTTCGGCCCCACGCCCGGGATGCCGGGTACGTTGTCCACCTTGTCGCCGATCAGGGCCAGGTAGTCCACGATCTGTTCCGGCGCCACGCCGAACTTCTCGATCACACCCTCGCGGTCGAGGGTGGTCCCGGTCATGGTGTTGACCAGGGTCACGCCGTCGCCCACCAGCTGGGCCATGTCCTTGTCTCCGGTGGAGATGACCACCGGCCGTCCCTGCGCCCGGGCCTGCTCGGCCAGGGTGCCGATGACATCGTCGGCCTCCACCCCGTCGACCACCAGCACCGGAAAGCCCATCGCCCGCACCAGCTCGTGCAGCGGCTCGATCTGCGCCACCAGTTCGTCCGGCATCGGCGGCCGCGTGGCCTTGTACTCGGGAAACATCTCGTCGCGGAAGGTCGGACCCTTGGCATCGAACACCACCACCACCTCGTCGGTGTCGTAGTCCTTGAGCAGGCGGCGCAGCATGTTGGCCACGCCGTAGACCGCGCCTGTCGGCTCGCCGCGGCTGTTGGTCAGCGGCGGCAGGGCATGAAAGGCCCGATACAGATAGGAGGATCCGTCCACCAGGACGAGGGGCTTGTCTGTGCTGCTGGGCATCGTTCGTGGTTTCCGTGCCGGGTTGATGGGGTACAATAGCCTATCCGATGTCACGGACCCCTTGCCATGAAAGATTCCAGCCATCCCGGCCTCCTGCCCATGGACGACACCCAGCTCACGCGGGAGAGCTGGAAGATCTTCCAGATCATGGCGGAATTCGTCGACGGCTTCGAGCGGCTGGCCCGCATCAAGCCTTCGGTGAGCATCTTCGGTTCCGCGCGCACGCCGCCCGATGATCCCATCTACCAGCTGGCCGAGGACATCGCCTTCCGCCTCTCCGATGCCGGCTTTGCCATCGTCTCCGGGGGTGGCCCGGGCATCATGGAAGCGGCCAACAAGGGCGCGCAGCGTGGCCGCTCGCCCAGCATCGGGGTCAACATACAGCTCCCGCACGAGCAGCGGGCCAACCCCTATCAGGACGTCTCGCTGGGCTTTCGCCACTTCTTCTCGCGCAAGGTGATGTTCGTCAAGTACGCCTCGGCCTATGTGGTCCTGCCCGGCGGCTTCGGTACCCTCGACGAGCTGGCCGAGATCCTCACCCTGGTGCAGACCGGCAAGACCCGGCGCATCCCCATCATCCTGGTGCACACCCCGTTCTGGCAGGGGCTCATCGACTGGTTCCGCGACACCCTGATTCGCGAGGGCACCATCGATGCCTCCGACATGGAGCTGTTTCACCTGGTGGACGACCCGCAGCAGGTGGTGGACATCATCTTCGACTTCTACGAATCGCGCGGCTTCGAGCCCTCGCAGGAAGAGCGCGAAAAACTCATGGAGCTGTGATGAAACACCTGCCCGTCCTGCTTGCCGCACTGCTGCCACTGCCCGCGCTGGCCCAGCCCGCCTCCGACGCGGTGCCCGAGCTGCCGCAGGAGCTGCTCGACCGCAACGCCCCGCCGCCCACGGTCGAGGGCCCGCCGGACCGCGAGCTGGCCGAACCGGAGGTCAACATCATCCACCGCGGCAACCGCACCATCGAGGAATACCGCCACAACGGCCAGCTCTACATGGTGCGCATCGTGCCGAGCAAGGGCCGCCCCTACTACCTCATCGACGCCGATGGCGACGGCGACCTGGAGACCCGCCGCTTCGAGCTGGAACCGGCACAGGTCATGCCGTCCTGGGTGCTGTTCCGCTGGTAGGCCGATGTCCGTCTACACCCCCATAGAGCGCGACGAACTCGAGGCCTTCCTGGCCCGCTACGACCTGGGCGAGCTGATCGATTACCAGGGCATCAGCGC
>RFHG01000347.1 GCA_003696465.1 Gammaproteobacteria bacterium
GGTGTCCTTGTCCAGGTGCTTGAGCGGGAAGTTGGGACGCTCGTAGTCACCCTCGAGCATGCGGGGCAGCTTCTTGTCGAAGGTGGGCGCATACAGTGCGCTCCCGCGCAGGATCTCCATGAAGTCGTCCACGTCCACCCCTTCGTGACGCACCAGCGCAAGGCTGAGCGAAAAACTGGTGGTGAGCCCGGCGATGAGCTGATTCATGGCCAGCTTGAGCGCGGCACCCTGGCCGACTGCGCCAATCAGACGCGGCTCGGGCCCCAGGGCCTTGAGCACGGGCAGGCAGCGCTGGAACACGGTCTCCTCGCCACCGGCCATGATGATGAGTTCGCCGCGTGTGGCTTCCGGAATGCTGCCCAGTACCGGGGCCTCCAGATAGTCGCCGCCCGCCTGCTGCATGGCCTCGGCCAGCTCGCGGCTCTCCTGCGGGTCGATGGTGGCCATCTGGATCAGGGTACGGTCGCGCAGCACGCCCCGCGCCTCGGGGCTGAAGGCCACCTCGACGATGGCCCGGGCGTCGCTGAGCATGGTAATGACAAACTCGGCCTCGGCAATGGCCTCGACCGGGGTCTCGCAGACCTCGGCCCCTCCGGCACGCAGGGGCTCGGCACGGGAGGGATCGCGATTCCATACCCAGACATCGTGCTCGGCCTCGAGCAGGCGCATGGCCATGGGGGCGCCCATCAGACCGGTGCCCAGAACGGCAATCTTCATGCAAGGCTCCGTATATGGTTATTTATTTTGGCAGTTCCATCAATCGGCGAATTCGATCCGCTCGGCCAGGGCCTCGAGCGCCTGCCTGGCACAGGCCTCGTCCTTCTCCGCACCGGGCGCGCCACTCACGCCCACGGCGCCGACCCGATAGCCGCCCACCACGATGGGCACACCGCCGCCCATCATGATCAGGCCGTTGATGTGGTTCAGCTCCTGGCGGATATCGGAACGACTGCGCACCAGCTCGGTGGTGGCCACCCCGCCCATGATGGCCATATTGGCCTTGCGTTCGGCGATCTCGATGGTAAAGCGCGGTGCGAGGTCATCGCGCAGCACGGCGCGCACATTGGCGTCCCGATCCACCACCACCGCACTTACCTGATAGCCCGCCTTGCGGCAGGCCAGCACCGATGCGCTGGCGATGTCGCGCGCCAGGTCCATGCCGATATTGCGCTGCTCCAGTACATCACTGGCCTGCACCGACGCGGACAGCAAGAGCAGCGTGGACAGGGCAATCTTCGTGGATAATGACATTTCAGGCCCTCCTCAATCGGATGCTGGCCCACCGGTGTCAGCATGGGCACTCTGTTGCAGTCTTGCGGCAAGCGCCTCGAAATACAAGCCCTGCAACTGCAGCGAGCCGGCACGCTCGCTGCCCAGGCGCTGCAGCAGCAGGCGCAGGCGGGCCGAGGCCGTGGCGCGCTGTTCCTCGGTCACGGCCTCGCGCAGCAGGGCCTCGACGCTGCCGATCTCGCGGCGCAGGGCCACCTCGGGCGGGATGAAGCCCGCGTTTTTCAGCAGGCGCAGCGCGGTGCGCAGCTCTTCCGGAACGAAGGGGTTCTCCTCTTCCAGCTCCAGAGGCTGCCCGGCACCGGGCAGGTCATCGAAATCGCCGCGCCTGCGTGCCTCCTCGATGCGCTCTTCGGCCAGCCTGTCGAGTATCCACATGGCGTTTACTTCTGCAGAAGGCGGTCAACTACCGCGGCGAGATCATCGGCCACCCAGGCATCCGTCCCGGCCAGACGGTCCTCGTCGCTCGGACGATACTTGCCGGTGCGCACCAGTGTCCCCTGCAGGCCGGCGCGCACCGCCCCCAGCACATCGGACTCGACATCATCACCCACCATCAGCACCTCACCGGGCTCCAGTCCCATGTCGGCCACCGCCAGGTGGAAAAAATCGGCCGCCGGCTTGCCCAGCACCCGGGCCGTCTGCCCGGAGGCGTATTCCAGGGCATGGACGAAGGGCCCGATGTCGAGGCTCAGGCCCTCGGGCTCGCGGAAATACCGGTTGTCGCCCATGGCCACCAGTTCGGCACCCTGCATCAGGCGGCGAAAGGCGGCGTTCAGGCGTGCGTAGGTAAAGGTCTCGGCGGCATCGCCCACCACCAGCACATCGGCCTCGTCTGCCACCAGACCGGAAAACTCCGGTTCCAGTCGCGGATGCACCAGCAGGCTGCAGCGGCGATTTTCGGCCTCGAGCCAGCCGCGCACCGCCCGCGGTGGCGTGAACAGTTCGGCGGCGGCGATCTCGTAGCCGAGCTCCGCCAGGTGCCGTCGGACATGCTCGGCCGGATAGCGGGTCATGTTGGACAGGAAGCGCAGCGGCAGGCCGGCCGCGCGCAGGCGCGCCAGCGCCTCGGGCGAGCCGGGGATGACCTGGTCGGCCATGTACAGGACGCCGCTCAGGTCGAGCAGGACACCGCGAATCTTCATGACCGGAAGTATAGCGTGCATGCGGTCGGGGGCGCATTTTGCTATAGTTGCGGGCTGATTTTGGCGGCGGGCCGTGCGGTGCCCGCGGTGACACATCCAGGCACGAGGACACGAGACATGCATATCGGCACCACGCTGACCAACTACATCATCGATCGCCAGCGCGACATCGAGGGCGCCACCGGCGAATTCACCGGGCTGCTCAACGACATTGCCACCTCCTGCAAGAAGATCGCCTCGCTGGTCGAAAAGGGCGACCTGATCGGCGTGCTTGGCGCCGCCGGCAGCGAGAACGTACAGGGCGAAGAGCAGAAGAAGATGGACATCATCACCAACGAGGTGATGATCGAGGCGCTGGAGAGCAACGGGCACGTGGCGGCCATGGCCTCCGAGGAGATGGAAGACGTCTACAACCTGCCCGTGGGCAAGATCCGGGGCCACTATCTGGTCACCTTCGATCCGCTGGACGGCTCCTCCAACATGGACGTCAACGTCTCCGTCGGCACCATCTTCTCCATCCTGCGCGCAAAGGAAGAGAAGGAGACCTACAGCGCCGAGGACTTCCTGCAGCCGGGTACCGAGCAGGTCGCGGCCGGCTACTGCCTGTACGGCCCGTCCACTATCATGGTGCTGACCACCGGCGACGGCGTGAACATGTTCACCCTCGACAAGGACTTCGGCGAGTTCATCATGACCAATTCCGATGTGAAGATTCCGGAGGACACCCAGGAATTCGCCATCAACATGTCCAACATGCGCTTCTGGGAGCCACCCATGAAGCGCTATATCGAGGAATGTCTGGCCGGCAAGACCGGCCACCGCGGCAAGGACTTCAACATGCGCTGGGTGGCCTCGATGGTGGCCGAGGTGCATCGCATCCTCACCCGCGGCGGCATCTTTACCTACCCCATCGACGA
>RFHG01000005.1 GCA_003696465.1 Gammaproteobacteria bacterium
CCGGTCATAGACATTCACGCCAAGGATATCTGCCGGCAGCAGATCGCTGGTGAACTGGATGCGCTGATGTTCGAGGCCGGCGGCTGCTGCCAGGGCATGGGCCAGGGTGGTCTTGCCGACCCCGGGCAGGTCCTGGATCAGCAGGTGCCCGCGCCCGAGCAGGGCACACAAGGCCAGTTGAACGGCGCGCTCCTTGCCAAGGATGATGCCATTGATGGCTCGACGCATGGCCTCGGCCCGCTGACGCAGTTCGGTCTCCGTGATCGGTACATTCATGGAACGGTTCCAATCCTTGATGATGTGCTCAAGATTATTGCACAGCGGCCGATGGAAGGATTGGGCTTTGGTACCTTGCAGTGCCAGCAAAGGCGCCTTAAATTCGAAAACGGAGGAAATTCGCAAGGGAGGTGCCCGGAGAGATTTACCACAGCAAAGTTCCAGGGGGAACCAATGAAGAAGAACTACCCCGTCACCGGTCACGAAGTCGCCATGGGCGACGACGAGACCCTCATCTCCACCACTGACCTCAAGGGCCGGATCACCTATGTCAATCCGGCCTTCGTGCGCATCAGCGGGTTTTCCGAGGAGGAGCTGCTCGGCGCCTCGCACAATATTGTGCGCCATCCCGACATGCCGCCGCAGGCCTTCGAGGATCTGTGGAATACCATCAAGGCCGGGCAGGCCTGGCAGGGCATCGTCAAGAATCGGACCAAGAGCGGAGATCACTACTGGGTCGAGGCCTTTGTCACCCCCATCTTCGAAAAGGGGCAGGTCGTGGGCTACCAGTCGGTGCGCAGCAAGCCAACGCGAGAGCAGATCGAAAAGGCCGAACGGCTATACGAGAAACTCAACCAGGATTCAAGCCGCAAGCTGAAAAAGCCGCTGCGTATTGACCGCCTTGGGCTGGGCACGCGCATGTGGCTCGGGCTGGGCGTGATGGCACTCATGCTGCTGGCCATCATGGGGCTGGTGCAATACGAGGCCACGCGACTCACGGAAGAGGTGGGCCTCATGGCCAATCAGGGCGCCAGTATTGAACTTGTACAGCATGCCCTGAACGAGATTGCGCAGACACGCACCCGCGTGCTGGGCCTGTCTGCCCTGCTGCTGATCGGCATGGGGCTCATGGCATGGCGTATCCAGCGCGTGCTGCTGGGCCCGCTCAAGATTCTGAAGGACATCGCCATGGGGATTGCCAGCGGTGAGCTGGAGCAGCACATCAAGGTCAAGACTCGTGACGAGATGGGACAGCTGTTCCTCGCCATGAAGCTGATGCAGGCGCGGTTGAAGACCGTGATCGAACAGATCCTGAATTCGTCCAACCGCGCCACGGCGCTGGCCGAGGACTTCCGCCGCACGGCCCAGGAGACGGCCCAGCACCTGCAGACCCAGCAGGCCGAGACCGAGCAGGTGGCCACCGCCATGAACGAGATGACCGCCACCGTGGCCGAGGTGGCGCGCAATACCGAACAGGCGGCCGGTGCGGCCCACCAGGCCATGAACGAGGTCGACAGCGGATCGGCCACGGTGGATGCAGTGCGCAATGCCATCAATGCCCTGGCCAGCGAGGTCGAGACCTCGGCGCAGTCGGTGCTCGAACTGGAAGGCAAGAGCCAGAACATCAGCAACATCTTGGAGGTCATTCGCGGCATTGCCGAGCAGACCAACCTGCTGGCGCTCAATGCCGCCATCGAGGCCGCACGTGCCGGCGAGCAGGGCAGGGGTTTTGCGGTGGTGGCCGACGAGGTGCGCAGCCTCGCCAAGCGCACCCAGGACGCGACGGTGGAGATCAAGGAGGTGATCGATGAACTGCAGGGTGGCATTGGTGAGGTGGTCGAGGTGATGCAGCGCGGGCGCGAGCAGGCCGACCTGGCCGTGACCCAGGCCGGAGAGGCCGATGTCTCGCTGCAGACCATCCGCGATGCCGTGCATCACATCAACGAGATGAATGCCCAGATCGCAACCGCCGCCACCGAGCAGGAGGCGGTGGCCGAGGAGATGAACCGCAACATCGTGACCATCAGCCAGATGACGGCCGAGGTGGCCGAGCATGCCGATCACAATGCCCATGCCAGTGCCGATCTGGCCACCGTGCTGGGGCAGTTGCAGGAACAGCTGGGCGTGTTCCACATCCGCACCAGCAGTCACTTCGACTTCGAGAAGGCCAAGGCGGCACATCTGGCGTGGAAGGGCCGGCTGCGCAATTACCTGGATGGCGACAAGAGCGCCCTGACGAAGGATCAGGCCGTGTCGCACCGGCATTGCGTGCTCGGCAAGTGGTACTACGCCGAAGGCATGCAACACTATGGCGACCTGCCCGAGTTCAAGGACATCGAACCGCCCCATGCCGAGCTGCACAACATCATCAAGGAGATCCTGAACCTCAAGGAAGCCGGCCGGGATGACGAGGCCGAGGAACTCTACAAGCAGGTGGAGCCGCTTTCCAGGCGCATCGTCAGCCTGCTCGACGAGGTTGAGCGCAAGGCACAACAGCAGGCTGGCTGAGCGACGGTCGTTCTGCTGCGCCGCGGCATTGGGCCGCGGCGCAGCGGGTGATTACCGCCAGTAACGCGGCATGGGGCGGGGGCCGGCCACCGGCCGGATCGGTGGACGCGGCCGCCAGTGACCCTGCTGCCAGCGCCGGTCCCAGCGGCGATCGAAACGCTGGCCCTTGCGATCGAGACGATGATCGATGCGGTCGCCCCTGCGGTCGAGACGGGCATTGATGCGGTCACCCTTGCGATCCAGACGCCGCTCGATGCGGTCACCCTTGCGGTCGAGGTGCGCGGCGGCCTGTTCATGACCCGTCTCGGCGGCCCGTTCCGCACGCCTGTCCAACTGGTCATTGATGCGCGCTCCCCGGAGGTCGAGGCGGGTGTCGATGCGATCACCACGGCGATCGAACCGGTCCTCGATGCGGTCGCCCTTTCGGTCGAGCCGCGCCTCTACCCGATCTCCCGGGTCGCTGGCCTGTACGGGCAACACGGTGAGCAGGCAGCAGGCGGCGCCCAGCAGGGTGATGAAACGCTTCTTGTCCATGTGGGTACTCCTCTGTTTTTGCGGGTTTGCATCCATGACAACGCATCGCCGGTCATGCGGTTGACAGGATATGGCCCGCTTGAGCCCGGGCCGGTGCATGCGTAAGATTCCGTAAAGGAAGCTCTGATTAATTCTGCGCGGGCAGATTGCGGTGAAAAATCATCCAGTTCAAGGCGCGGGTCGCACGTAATAGCGGGCTATTGCGGAGAGTCGCAACGCGGAAATGGGTGATTTGGCGCCGCAAGATGCCGTGTTACGAATTGATCAGGGCTTCCTCAACAAACAGGGGGGAGGGACAAATGGCTGCATACTCGGGCAAGGGTCGCATTCGTGCGTCGATTTCACTGTTGTTCTTGCTGGTCCTCATCCCGCTGCCGGTGCTGGCAGCCGACAATGGCCAGTCAACCCTGCTCAACGAGCTGTTTGGGCAGATCAACGGGTTCCTCGCCCAGATCCTCTTCTTCGATGTGCTGTTCTTCATCGAGGATGCCCAGTTTCCCTTCATCGTCGCCTGGCTGATTGCCGCCGGTGTGTATCTCACCCTGCGCATGAGCTTCATCAACCTGCGCATGTTTCGCCATGCCTGGCACATCATCCGCGGACGCTATACAAAGCCGGGAGATCTGGGCGAGGTCACCCCCTTCCAGGCCCTGACCACGGCGCTTTCGGCCACGGTGGGACTGGGCAACATTGCCGGGGTGGCGATTGCCGTGGGCGTGGGTGGGCCCGGCGCCACCTTCTGGATGATCATTGCCGGCCTCATTGGCATGACGACCAAGTTTACCGAGGCCACCCTGGCCCAGACCTATCGCGAGGTTCGCCCCGACGGCCATATCATGGGCGGGGCGATGGAATACCTTTCCCGTGGCCTGGCCGACCATGGACTCGCCCGTGCCGGGCGCTGGCTGGCCGTGCTCTTCTGCCTGATGGCCATTGGCGCCTCACTGGGAGGCGGCAATGCCTTCCAGGTGAGCCAGTCGCTGAGCGCGGTCAAGCAGAGCGTGCCGCTGCTGCAGAGCCAGCCCTGGATCTATGGCGTGGTGATGGCCACGCTGGTGGCCATTGTCATCATCGGCGGCATCCGGCGCATCGCGCATGTGGCCGAGGCCATCGTGCCGACCATGGTCATCGTCTATCTGGGCGCCTGCCTGTTCATCATCCTGGCCAATGCCGAACGGGTGCCGGAGGTATTCGGACTCATCGTGAGCGAGGCCTTCAGCTTCAAGGCGGGGATGGGGGGCTTCCTCGGCGTGGTCATGATGGGCTTCAAGCGTGCCGCCTTCTCCAGCGAGGCTGGCATCGGTTCGGCGGCCATTGCCCATGCCGCGGCCAAGACGCCCTACCCGGTCCGGCAGGGTATCGTGGCACTGATGGAGCCGTTCATCGATACCGTGGTGATCTGTACCATGACCGCGCTCGTGATCATCATCACCGGGGTGTACAACGCCCCCGAGCATGCGGCCCTGGTGCAGGCCAATCAGGGGGCCGCGCTCACCTCGAAGGCCTTCGGCTCGGTCATTTCCTGGTTCCCCTACATCCTCACATTTTCGGTGGTGCTGTTTTCCTTCAGTACCATGATTTCCTGGTCGTACTATGGCGAGCGCTGCTGGAGCTGGCTGTTCGGCGAGTGTGCCTCGCTGGTCTATCGCCTGATCTTCGTGGCCTTTGTCTTCATCGGTTCGGTGACCAGCGCGACCAATATCCTCGATTTCAGCGACCTGCTGCTGCTGGGCATGTCCTTCCCCAACCTGATCGGGCTCTACATCCTGAGCGGCAAGGTGCGGCGCATGCTCGACGAATACCTGCAGCGCCTGCGCAGCGGCGAGCTGGACCGCGAGGTGCGCGAGGCGGCCTGAGGGCGCGCCTGCCCCGTGGCCATTGCCGCAGGAGCAGGGGGACTCAGAGTGGTGCGGCCGGGGGTGTTTCGCTGTCCGGTGTAGCGGGCTCGATCGGCTGCAGCTTCCAGATGTCGCGGTTGTATTCCGCAATGGTCCGGTCGGTGGAAAAGAACCCGGAGCTGGCGGTATTGATGATGCTCATGCGGGTCCAGCGATCGGGGTCACGCCAGGCCAGGGCCACGCGTTCCTGGGCATCGACATAGCTGCGGAAATCGGCCAGGGTCATCCACGGGTCGCCCGGCTGGCGCAGGCTGTGAATGATGCCGTCGAAGATGCCGGGCTCGACCGGATTGAAATGACCGGATTCGAGCAGGTGCATGACGTCCCGCAGGTCGGGGTCACTCTCGATGTAGCGGGCCGGGTCGTAATTCGGCTGCATGGCCTGTACCTCTTCGGCGCGCAGGCCGAAGAGGAAGAAGTTCTCCTCGCCGACTGCTTCCAGGATCTCGATATTGGCGCCATCGTAGGTGCCAATGGTGAGTGCGCCGTTGATCATGAACTTCATGTTGCCGGTGCCCGAGGCCTCCTTGCCCGCAGTGGAGATCTGCTCGGACAGATCGGCTGCCGGGCAGATGCGCATCATCTTCGAGACATTGTAGTTGGGCAGGAAGGCAACCTTCAGTCGGCCGTCGATCTCCGGGTCACCGTTGACCACTGCGGCGATGTTGTTGATGAGCTTGATGATCTCCTTGGCCCGCTGGTAGCCGGGTGCGGCCTTGCCACCGATCAGCACGCAGCGATCTACCCAGTTGTCCAGGTCTCCGCGCTTGATGCGTGCATAGAGGTGGATGATGTGCAGGGCATTGAGGAGCTGGCGCTTGTATTCGTGAATGCGCTTGACCTGGACATCGAACAGCGCATGGGGGTCGAACTCGACCCCGGTCTTGCGCGCGACAAGATCGGCCAGGCGGCGCTTGTTCTCGAGCCGGATGTCTCGCCAGCGCTGCTGGAAGGCCTCGTGCCCGGGTTCGGCCATGGGCCGTAATTCCGAGAGCCGCTCGAGGTCACGCTGCCAGCCGTCGCCAATGGTTTCCGTGATCAGCTCGGCCAGGGCCGGGTTGGCCGCTGCCAGCCAGCGTCGCGGAGTGACGCCGTTGGTCTTGTTGTTGAATTTCTCCGGCCACATTTCGTAGAAGTCGCGGAACATGCCCTCGCGCAGCAGGCGTGAATGAAGTTCGGCCACGCCATTGACGGAGAAGCTGCCCACGATCGCCAGCCATGCCATGCGCACCATCTTCACGGGCCCTTCCTCGATCAGCGACATGCGCCGCACGCGGTCGATGTCGCCGGGCCAGCGCCGACGAACCTCGTCGAGGAAACGGCGATTGATCTCGTAGATGATTTCCAGGTGCCGGGGCAGCAGGCGCTCGAACAGCGGGACCGGCCACTTCTCCAGTGCCTCCGGCAACAGGGTGTGATTGGTGTAGGCCATGCAGCGGGTGACGATGGACCAGGCTTCGTCCCACAGCAGGCGCCGGTCGTCGAGCAGGATGCGCATCAGTTCGGCCACCGCGATACTGGGGTGGGTGTCGTTGAGCTGGAAGACATGCGATTCGGCGAATTCCTCCATCGAGGCGCCATCCCAGCGGCGCAGCACATCCTGCAGGCTGGCCGAGGCCAGGAAGTACTGCTGCTGCAGGCGCAGCTCCTTGCCGCATTCGCTGACATCGTTGGGATACAGCACCATGGTGATGCGCTCGGCCTCGTTCTTGGCGGCGATGGCCTCGGGATAGTCGCCGGCGTTGAACTCGTTGAGGTTGAATGCCTCGGTGGCACGGGCTGCCCACAGTCGCAGGGTGTTGACCACGCCATTGCGATAGCCGGGGATCGGCATGTCGTAGGGCACGGCCAGCACGTCGTCGGTATCGACCCAGCGCACGCGATGGTGGCCCTCGGGGTCATGGAAGTGTTCGGTACGCCCGCCAAAGCGGATGATCTGGGTGAATTCCGGGCGCTCCACTTCCCACGGATCGCCATCCTGCAACCAGTGGTCCGGGTCCTCGACCTGGTAGCCGTTTTCGATGTGCTGGTGGAACATGCCGTATTCGTAACGCAGGCCGTAGCCGATGACCGGCAGCGCCAGGGTGGCACAGCTGTCGAGGAAACATGCGGCCAGGCGGCCCAGGCCACCATTGCCGAGCCCGGCATCCGGCTCGGTGGATTCGATTTCCTCTATTTCCAGTGCCAGCCGGCGCATGGCCTCCTGTACCGGACCGTCGAGTTCGGAATTGAGCAGGTTGTTGCCCAGCGAGCGCCCGATCAGATACTCCATCGACAGGTAGTGCGCGCGACGCATCTTCGGGTCGTTCCAGGGAATCCAGCTGTTGCGCCAGCCGGTCATCAGGCGGTCGCGCACCGTGTAGGACAGGGCCTGCCACAGATAGATGGATTCGCAGCCGAGGAAGCGCCCCAGGTGGTAGTCGAGATAGCGCTTGAAGTCCTCCTCGATGGCCTTGGCGTCGGAGGGCAGGGGCTGCATGCTCGGCAGCAGGCACAGGGCGCGGGAAGTCGGTTCAGCCATGGTTGTCTCCTCCGTCGGGCGCATGGCCCTGATACAGCGCAAGATAGGCCCGGGCACTGCGGGGCCAGCCGTGATCCTCGTTCATGCCGTGTTCGACCAGTCGCAGCCAGGTCCGGCGGTCGCGGTAGCAGGC
>RFHG01000348.1 GCA_003696465.1 Gammaproteobacteria bacterium
GTCATCAGCGGGAGATTGACCGCGCCCGGAAAGGCCCCTTCGGCAAATTCCACCGGCGCCCGCGTGTCGATCAGCGGCCGCTGCTCCAGCACGATGCGCTCGAAGTCGTCGAACAGCGGCAGCTCGCTCATCGTACCAGGATCACCGGTTCTCGCCGCTCCACGGTGCGGCCGATGGGGGCAAGCTCCAGCCCCTCGCCACGGGCGAGTTCGAGAAACTCGGGCACGCCCTCGTCACGCACCGCCACCAGCAGCCCGCCCGAGGTCTGCGGATCGCACAGCAGATACTTGCGTTCCTCGTCCAGCCCCTCGATGTGCGCGCCGTAACTGTCGAAATTGCGTTGCGTACCTCCGGGCGTGCACCCCTGGGCAAGGTAGTCACGTACCGGCGGCATGAGGGGCACCGCATCGAAGTCGATCTCGGCACTCACGCCACTGCCCTCGCACAGTTCGAGCAGGTGCCCCATGAGTCCGAAGCCGGTCACATCGGTCATGGCCGTGACCGCCTCGAGCCCGGAAAAAACGGCACCGGCGCTGTTCAGCCGGCACATCTGTTCGATGGCAAACTCAAGATGCTCCGGGGCGATCTTCTTCTGCTTCTGGGCCGTGGCCAGGATGCCGATGCCCAGCGGCTTGGTCAGGAACAGGCTGCAGCCCGGCTCGGCCGTGTCGTTGCGCCGCAAGCGATCCGTCTCCACCAGGCCGGTGACCGCCAGACCGAAGATCGGTTCCGGGGCATCGATGGAGTGGCCGCCGGCCAGCGGGATGCCGGCGGCGGCACAGGCCGCCCGACCACCCTCGATGACCCGCTGCCCCACCTCCGGCGGCAGCCGGTCGATGGGCCAGGCAAAGATGGCGATGGCCATCAGCGGCCGGCCACCCATGGCATAGATATCGCTGATGGCATTGGTGGCCGCAATCTGGCCAAAGCGGAAGGGGTCGTCGACGATGGGCATGAAGAAGTCGGTGGTGGAGAGCACCGCCATGCCGTTGCCGAGATCGAACGCCGCCGCATCGTCGCGGGTGTGATTGCCCACCAGCAGCTGCTCGGGCACGGCATGACGGATGCTGCTGTGCAGCATCTCCTCCAGCAGGGCCGGCGAGATCTTGCAGCCGCAGCCGGCGCCGTGCGAGTACTCGGTCAGACGAATGGTGTCGATGGCGGGTTTCATGCAGCGTGTATCCGTTCGGGTGGCAGCCCGTTATTGTAACCCGGATCCACCTGCCGACAGGGACAGGTGCGCAGACACAAGAAGGCCCGAACGGAGTCGGGCCCTCGATTTGCATGGCTGGGGAACCAGGATTCGAACCTGGATTGACGGAGTCAGAGTCCGCTGTCCTGCCGTTAGACGATTCCCCAATGATGCATCCCGCAGCCCAAGGGCCGCGGAACGGAAACCATCAACGCTTGGAGTACTGCTCCTTCTTGCGCGCCTTGCGGCGGCCGACCTTCTTGCGCTCGACCTCGCGGGCATCGCGGGTCAGCAGGCCAGCCTTGCGCAGCTCGGGGCGCAGGCCCTCGTCATACTGCAGCAGGGCACGGGCAATGCCCAGGCGGATGGCACCGGCCTGACCACTCATGCCACCGCCCTTGACGGTTACCAGAATGTCGAACTTGTCGTTCATGTCGGTGACGTCGAGCGGCTGGCGCACGACCATGCGCGCCGTCTCGCGACCGAAGAACTTGTCAAGCGGCTGGCTGTTGACCTTGATCTCGCCACTGCCCGGGCGGAGAAAAACCCGCGCCGAGGAGCTCTTGCGACGACCGGTACCATAATACTGGGTTGCTGCCATATCTGTGTCCTTCTCGCTCAGATTTCGAGCAGTTTGGGCTGCTGGGCCTCGTGCTTGTGCTCGGGGCCGGCATAGATCTTGAGTTTCTTGAGCATGGCCCGGCCCAGGGGACCGCGCGGCATCATGCCCTTGACGGCAAGCTGGATCGGACGCTCGGGATGCTCCTGGATCAGCTTTTCGAAATTGGTGGACTTGAGATTGCCGATGTAACCGGTATGACGGTAGTACATCTTGTCCTTGCGCTTGTTGCCGGTGACGGCGACCTTTTCCGCATTGATGACGACGATGTAGTCGCCGGTGTCGACATGCGGCGTGTACTCCGGCTTGTGCTTGCCACGCAGACGACGGGCAATTTCGCTCGCCAGACGGCCGAGCGGCTTGCCGGTGGCATCGATCACGAACCAGTCGCGCTTGACTTCATGCGGCTTGGCGCTGAAAGTTTTCATGTATCCGTGCTCCAAACAGGGGCCTGCGAAACGAGGCGCGATATCTTATAGAAATCGCGCCCCGAAGGCAAGACACCTGGCCGCCCGGCCCCGCCGCGCCCCTGCGGCAACGCCCTTCCCGAAAAAACATCTTGAAAATTCAACTGGTTGGCGCCGCACTGCCGGCATCCTCCTCGCGCCGCGGCACACGGAAGAACAGGGCATAAAGCGCCGGCACCACCAGCAGGGTAAGGAGCGTGGCAAAACCCAGCCCGGCCATGATGGTGATCGACATGTTGACGAAGAACACATCCTGCAGCAGCGGGATCATGCCGAGGATGGTGGTGGCGGCTGCCATGGTGACCGGGCGCAGGCGACTGGTAGCCGAGTCGAGGATGGCCGTCACCGGCGGCTTGCCCTCGGCGATCTGCTGGTCGATCTCCTCGATCAGGACGATGGCATTCTTGATCAGCAGGCCGATGAGGCTCAGCGCGCCAAGCAGCGACATGAAGTCGAAGGCCCCGTTGAATCCGAGCAGGCCGGCGGTGATGCCGATCAGCGCCAGTGGCACGGTCAGCCAGATGATGAGCGGCTGGCGCACTTTGCCGAACAGCAGGATGCTGACGATGATCATCAGCAGGAAGCCGACCGGGATGGCGCTGAACAGGGCGCTCTGGGCCTCTTTCGAATCCTCGTATTCACCACCCCATTCCAGCTTGTAGCCGGGCGGGAGTTTGATGGCCTCTACCTTCGGCCGCAGTCGCTGGAACAGGGGGGTGGCCAGCTCACCGCGCGGATTGCAGGAGGCAATGATGGTCTGCTCGCGGTTGCGCCCGCGGATGACGGTGTTCTCGAACCGGGTACGGAAACCGGTGACCACCTGCGCCACAGGAATGGCCTTCTGCAGCACCGGGCTCCAGACGCGGATGTCACGTATGTGGCCGACATCTCCGCGCTCATTCTCCGGTGGCCGGATGCGGATCGGCAGCATGCGGATGCCGTCGCGGTACTGGCCTACCGTCTTGCCCTCGAAGGCCGCCTTGAAGGCCGCGGCCAGATCCTCGCGACTGACGCCAAGCTGCCGGCCTACCTGCTCGTTGAACACGGGCTCGAGGTAGGCCACCGGATTGCGCCAGTCATCGCGCACCTCCTTGGCCTCGGGGTCGGCGCGCATGATGGCCTTGGCCTGCTCCGCCAGGCGTCGCAATACGACCGGATCGGGTCCGCTGAAACGGGCCTCGATCTTGCCGTCACGACCCGGGCCGATGCGCAGCGGTTTGATGACGGGGTCGAGCTGGGGCATGTGCTCGTGCATGTAGGTATCCACGGCCTGCCAGACCGCAGGGATCTGGTCACGGCTTTCAGTCTGCACGATGATCTGGGCATAGGCCGGACTGTCTTCCTTGGGCTCGTACACCAGCGAGAAACGGGCATCACCACCACCCACCAGGGTGGTGGCACTGGTCACGCCGGGCTGACTGCGCAGAAATTCGCTCACCTTGAGCGCATCGTCACGGGTAGCGCGGATGTCGGTGCCTTCCGGCTCCCACAGATCAACGAAGAACATGGGCGTGTTGGCGTTGGGGAAGAAGGCCTGCTTGACGAGCCCAAAACCTGCCAACGCCAGCAGGAGCAGGCCGTACACCACCGCCAGCGTCAATCGGCGGTGTGCCACCACCCAGGCCACGGCACGCCGATACAGGAGGAACACGCCGCGACGGTAGGGATCAGCCTCATCACCCCCGCCCTTCCCCGGCTTCATGAACAAGGCACAGAACAGAGGCGTGGTGCTGACCGCGGTCAGCCAGGAAAGCAGGAGGGATATGAGGATCACGTAGAACAGCGAACGGGTAAACTCACCGGTGTTGTTCTGCGACAGGCCAATGGCGGAAAAGGCCAGGATGCCGATGACGGTTCCGCCCAGCAGGGCCATCGCATTCTTGCCTACCACCTCGCGCGCGGCATCGGCCGCCTTCATGCCGGCCTGGATACGCACCAGCATGCCCTCGGCGACGACAATGGCATTGTCCACCAGCATGCCAAGCGCGATGACCAGGGCCCCCAGGGAAATCCGCTGCAGTTCGATGCCGGCAAGCTGCATGATGAACAGGGTGCCGGCCACGGTAATCAGCAGCACTGCACCGATGATGAGCCCGGAACTGAGCCCCATGAACAGCAGCAGCACCACAATGACGATGACAATGGCCTCTGCCACATTGATGATGAAACCGCGTACGGACTTGTCCACCTCGTCCGGCTGGTTGTAGATGACCTCAAGTTCCATGCCCACCGGGGCCGTGCGGGCCAGTTGGTCGATGCGCTGGCGCAACTGCCGCCCCACCTCGACCACATTCTCCCCGCCACGCATGGAGATGCCGAGCGTGAGCGCAGGCTTGCCGTTGAAATAGATCAGCTTGTGCGGTATTTCGTCGTAGAGGCGGTGGATGCGTGCCACATCGCGCAGATAGACCAGCTTCTTGCCATCGGAGACCAGCAGCACATTGCCGATGGCCTTGACCGAACGAAACTCACCGGTGGGCTGGATGCGGATGTAGTTCTCCCCCACCCGCACCTTGCCGGCATCGCTGACCACATTCTGCGACTTGAGGATCGACGCGATCCGTTCCATCGGGATGCCCAGCTCGCCCAGCCGCTGGCGCGACAACTCGATATACACCACCTCGGGTTGCTCGCCGCCGATCACCACCTTGCGCACGCCAGGAACGAGCACGAGCTGCTTTTTCAGCTCGTCGGCCACATCCTTGAGGTCGCGGTAGGTATAGCCAGCCCCGTGCAGGGCAAGATACACGCCGTACACATCGGCAAAGTCGTCGACGATGATCGGCTCCACGCCCGGAGGGAGCTTGCCCTTGATATCGGCGATCTTGCGCCGCAGTTCGTCGTAGATGTCGGGGAAGTCCTCGGCCGTGTATTCGTCCTTGAATTCCACGCTGATATCGGACATTCCGGGGCGCGAAATGGACATGGGGATGCGCTTGAGCTGCTCCATGCGCTGGATGGCGTCCTCGAGGTGATAGGTCACCTCCTCCTGCACCTCGCGTGCCGTGGCCCCGGGATAGAAGGTGATGATCTTGGCCTGCTTGATGGTGAAATTGGGGTCCTCGAGCTTGCCCATGCGCTCGAAGCCGTAGATACCCCCGCCCAGCATGAGGATGACCAGCAGCCAGGACACCACCGGCGTCCTGACGGAGTATTCACCGATGTTCATCGTCCCTGCTGCTCCGCATCCTGTTCGGCGCACTGCCGCGGTGCGGGATCCGGGCAACGCGTGAGCAGGATCAGCCGCAAGTCATCGGGCCTGGGTTCGGCCTGTTCCACCTCCGGCAGCAGCGCCACCTTCATGCCCTCGGCCAGATAGGGCGTGCCGGCAGTGACGATACGCATGCCCGGCTCCAGTCCCCGGGTGATCTCGATTTCGGCCCCCCGCAGCTCGCCCAGCGTGACCTCGCGAGCATGGACGAGGTGCTGCTCGTCCACCACCCAGACAATGGGTTTCAACCTGGCATTGGCAGTCACCGCGGTCAATGGCACCTGGATGGCCTGCTTGCGGGTGAGTACCTTCGACAGATCCACGGTGACACTGGCGGTCATGCCCGGCAGGACATTCAGACCCTTGGGGCGAGGCATGGTGTAGGTGATCTGGAAGGTCTGGGTCTGCGGATCGGCGCGGGTCGATGCCTCGAGGAACTGCACCGGAAATTTTTGATCGGGCAATGACTCGAAGCTGACCTCAACCGGCGCCTCGCCACGACCCGCATTGTGCCGTATCGACTGCACGATGCGCTCAGGCACATCGAAGATGACCTTCAGCGAGGAGGTGTCGCTGAGTGCGAATACCGGCTCCTTGGCCTGCACCTGTTCATACTGCTCCACCAGGCGCTCGGCCACGGTGCCATCGAACGGCGCCTTGAGCTCGGTATAGGCCAGATCCTGCCTTGCCGCCTCGAGCCGGGCCCTGGCCCGCTTGTAGGCGGCCTCCAGCTTGTCGTAGTCGGTGCGGGAGATATAGCCCTTCCTGATCAGCTCCTTGCCGCGCTCGTATTCCTTGCGCGCGCGATCGAACGCGGCCTGACGGTCCTTGAGGGCGATACGGTAGTCGGTATCATCCAGCCGGGCCAGCACCTGCCCCTTGTGCACCTTGTCTCCCTCGCGCACCAGGATTTCCTTGATCTTGCCGGGCACGCGAAAGGAAACTTCGGCCTTCTGCAGGGAATCGATACGGGCCGGGAAGTGGCGTATCCCGCCACCGGTACCGCCCTCGACCACCATGCTCTTGACCGGGCGCGGGGGCACACTGCTCTGAACCTCCTGCTGTTGCCCGCAACCGGCCAGCAACAGGCCCATCACCAAAGGGAGGCCAAACAGGGCGGATGTGCGCATGCGGAACTCCTTGTACCGTGGAAACAAGAATCCAGCCAGGGAGTACCTGACACCCTCGGCCGAACTGGTCTCGCAAGGATATCCCTGCCCCAAGCGGGGGGTCAAACCCGGGTCATGGGGGAGCAGGCAAAAAAAAGCGCGGCCAGAAGGGAGGGAGCCGCGCCAATTACCACCAAAGGAGGATGGAGGAGTCCTCTGATCGCAGCCAGCGCTGCCAATCAGAATATGCGCATTTTCTTATATTGAAATCTGCTTGTCAACCCTTCTCCATCCTTCCGTCATGCGGTTAGCCCCCGGGCGGGTCGATCATCAGACGCTCGACCGGCCGCCCGTCGATTAGATGGGACTGGATGATCTCGTCCAGATCGTGCTCGTCGACATAGCTGTACCAGACGCCCTCGGGATAGACCACGAGCACCGGCCCCCATTCGCAGCGGCCCAGACAGCCGGCCCGGTTGATGCGCACCTGGCCCGGGCCATGCAGCCCGAGCGCCTTGCAACGCTCCTTGGCATACTTCTGCAGCCGCTTCGAGCCGCAGTCGGCGCAGGCCGGCTCGCCGTCGCGCTGGTTGGTACAGAAAAAGACGTGGCGCTGGTAATGTGTCATGCGGGCCTCCGCTGCAGATCGAGGAGGCTATTGTGCGATACACCGCCGATGCTCGCCAGCAGCGCATCACGGCCGATCACCGCAGTGGGCCTGACCCGCCCAGCCCGCTCGGGTAAACTGGGGTCTGACCCCGACACCCTCAGACCATGCCGGATCCGCTCGACCAGACCCGCCAGTGCGTCTTTTGCGGCCTGTGCCTGCCGCATTGCCCCACTTACGCCCTGCACGAGGACGAGGCAGAGTCGCCTCGTGGGCGCATTGCCCTGATGCAGGCCCTGCAGGAGGCGCGCCTGACGGCCGATGACCCGGCCCTGGCCCGACATCTGGATCGCTGCCTGGGATGCGGGCGATGCGAGGCCATGTGCCCGTCGCGGGTACCCTACCTGAGCCTGCTGGACACCGCGCGGAATATGCAGCAACAGGCGCGCCCGCGGCGCCTGCCCCATGCCGCGCGCGCCCTGCTGCAGGCCACGCGCACACCGGCCCGCCTGCGCCTGGCGGCTGCCGGCACGCGACTGCTGCGCCGCCTGCCAGGGCACCCGCGCCTGCTGGATGTCCTCTCCCGACGGGATCGTGTCGTTCCCGAACGCAGGCCGGAGACAGAAGAGCCCGTGTGGCTGTTTGCCGACTGCATGTCGGGGCTGCTGGAGGATGAACGCCTGCCTGCCGCCCGTACGCTGCTGCAAGCCCTGGGACATGCAGTACGACTGCCCTCCGGGCCATCCTGCTGCGGGGCGCTGCACCAGCATGCCGGCCTGCCGCAGGCAGCCGCTGACTGGCAGCGGCGCAATGCCCGCGCATACGGGACCAGCGGGCCGGTATTGAGCCTTGCCAGCGGCTGCGCGCGCCAGCTCGCGACCGACCCTGAACTGGGACCGCGCCATCAGGCCATCACGGCCTTTGTGGCCGAGCACCCGCACCTGGATCGGCTGCGTTTCCGGCCACTGGAAGCAAGCGTGCTGGTGCACACGCCCTGTACCGACCCGAACGGAGAGGCTGCCACTGCCTTGCTTGCCCGTATCCCCGGGCTCAATGTCAGACCGCTGCCCATGGCGCATGGCTGCTGCGGGGCCGGTGGCCTGAACCTGATCACCGAGCCCGAACAGGGCGCGGCCCTGCGCGCGCCACTGCTCGACGCAGTCAGGGAAAGCGGTGCCACGTGGCTGGTGAGCAGCAATATCGGCTGCGCCCTGCATCTGGCGGACGGACTGCGCGAGGCCGACATTCCCTGCACGGTTCTGCACCCGCTGGTGCTGCTGGCGCGGCAGCTGGAGCCGGCGAATCCGACGGCCTGTTGAGCAGGATCAAGGCGAAACCTGCCCAAAACCGCAAAATCTGCCAAAATTGCCCTGTCCAATCTCCTGGAGTACACCATGCGCAAGCTGACCCCGGTCGATCGTCTGCTGTCGGAGCTGGACCATTCCCTGCGCACCGTGCTCGGCCGCCCGCCGGTGACCGAACGGCCAAACCCCGCCGAGGGACTGCCGGAATACGAGGACATGAACGCCCGCGAGCGCGATCATGTTGGGCGCCTGATGCGCATCAATCATGCCGGGGAGATTTCTGCCCAGGGGCTCTACCGGGGCCAGGCCCTGACCGCGCACCGCCCGGACATCGCCGACAAGATGGAGCGGGCCGCCATGGAGGAGAACGACCACCTGGCCTGGACCGACAGCCGCATCCGCGAGCTGGGTACACACCGCAGTTTCCTTGGCCCCTTCTGGTACTGGGGCTCGTTCGGCATCGGCGCCGTAGCCGGCGCCATCGGCGACAAGTGGAGTCTGGGCTTCGTCAACGAGACGGAAAAGCAGGTCATCCGCCATCTGGACGGCCATCTGAAGCAGATCCCGCCACAGGATCAAAAGAGCCGCGCCATTCTCGAGCAGATGAAGGAAGACGAGGCGCATCATGCCACCAATGCCATCGCCTATGGCGGGGTGGACCTGCCCTGGCCAGTGCGCCGTATCCTGATGCCGATGATGTCGAAGGTGATGACGAAGCTCGCCTACTGGATCTGATCCGGCAGGCCATGGCCAGGCCCCATACTCCACCTGAACGACGGCGCGCCCGAAAAAGGGCATCCCGATGATCCCACCGGCTGCGGCATTGTCCTGGTTCAGTACATATGAGACACCGAGACGTCAGGGACCTCATACCCGACTTCACGAAGATACTCGGCAGGCGTTCTCTGTTTCAATGCCTGATGCGGCCTCAGCAGGTTGTACACTTGTTCCCACCACTGAAGCAGGGGACGCAGCTCACGGATCGTCGTCGGCAGCGGGTAACTGGCATAGAACTCATAGCGCCAGATGCCGTGGGCCTGCTCCACCCCTCCGTTGCGCTGGGGGCGCTTGGGAGGCAGGACATAGAGGGCAATCCCTGCCTTCTGGCAGGCCTGCTCGAATTCGCCCATGAACTCCGAGCCCCCGTCGATCTGGATTGACCTGATCGGGAACGGACAGCGTGCCTGAAGCTGATCCAGAAAGTCTGCCGCACAACGGCTGCTCACCCGGCTGTAGACCTGGCCCACGCTCCAGCGTGAGGCGCCGTCCCAGGCTGTGAAGTGGTACACCGTTACCCCTGGCAGCAGATGCACATGCAGGACATCCACCTGCACCAGCTCTCCGGGTTGCCGGCCCTTCAGCCCATAGGGCGCACGTTGTGCCCACGGGCGCCGCCAGGGACGGCCATGGCGTCGTCCGCGACCATGCACCGGTACATCAGGCAGGCGGCCTCGGGCCTTCAGCCAGCGCAGAATCCGACCCACGGTACTGTCGGAGACCTCATACCCCTGGGCGCGCAATAACGGCCCCAGCTTCGCCTTGCCCTATGCAGGGAAACTCATCCGCATACGCCGGACGGCCTCGGCCAAGTCCATGCCCCATTGGCGCTGCCGTACCCGGCGGGGACGCCGGGATCGGGCACGCA
>RFHG01000349.1 GCA_003696465.1 Gammaproteobacteria bacterium
CTCGCGGATCGCGGAAAGATAGGCATCGGCACCCTGGAAATATTTCACATCGGTCAGCACGGAAAGGCAGGCAGCACCCCCGGCTTCATAGGACCTGGCAATGGCCACTGGATCGAAATCCGGGCGGATGACGCCCTTCGACGGGCTCGCCTTCTTGACCTCGGCGATGACGGCGTTTTCTCCGGCCGCGATGCGGCGGACCAGCTGATCCGCGAAATCCAGCGGCTGCCTTCCTGCCGCGCGCGCAAGCAACTCGGACTCGGGGGTTCTGACCCTGCATTCAGCCACCCAGTCGCGTTTGTATGCGGCAATCTCGTTCAGAATCGAGCTCATCGGACTGCTTGGAACAGCGCACCGCAAAGGGCGCGAAGGGGCACGAAGGGGGGAAGGAAGACAGGCCTAACTTGGAGCATCGTAATTGTTCACCATCCGCTTGATGCCATCTTTCAGATGCATCGTGTTGAAATTGATCAGCAGGCCCAGAGGCTTTCCTGAAAGCCGCAGGTATGCAAGCAGCTGGGCCTGGTGTATGGGCATCAGCTTCTCGACGGCCTTGAGCTCAACGATGAGTTCACCTCCAACGAGCATGTCGATGCGGTAGCCCGCATCCAGACGATGCCCCCTGTAGATAACCGGAAGCGGAACCTGGGTCTGAACCTCCAGGCCCTGACTTGTCAGCTCAAAGGCCAGGCATTGCTCATAGGTGGACTCGAGCATGCCTGGCCCGATCTCGGTGTGAACCGTGAAGGCGGCATCGAGTACCTGCCGGCACAGGCGTTCGACCCCTGGCGATCCTTCGCGACCTTTGCGGTTCATTCGGCCCGGCTGAATTGGACCAGAGCATCAAGCTTGGATCGTGCGCGGCCGGAATCGATGGCCTCGGCGGCAAGTTTCAGTCCCTCGGGGATGCCGGGAACCTTGCCAGCCACCCACAGCGCGGCGGCGGCATTGAGCAGCACGATATCGCGTCCGGCGCCATGCTGGCCAGCCAGGATATGCCGGATGATCGCGGCGTTGGTCGCCGCATCATCGCCGGCCAGCGCCTTGGGCGTTGCATAAGGAAGACCGAAAGCGGCCGGTTCGATCTCGAAGCGCTGCAGCGGGGCATCGCCCTCGACGAGGATCGCGTCGGTGATCGTGGTTGTCGTGATCTCGTCCAGGCCGTCGCGGCC
>RFHG01000051.1 GCA_003696465.1 Gammaproteobacteria bacterium
CGATCTGGATGATCTGCTCGGCCCGCAGGATCAGCGCGTCTATGTCGATACAGCGCCGGTGCTCGAGCATGCGCTGGCGGAGGGCTCGGGGCTGGGATGGCAGGGCAGGCATTCGCTCACGATCCATCGCGATCTCGGTTCCTGGTTCCTGCTGGGCGAGCTGTTCACCACCGCGGATATCGCGCCGGATGAGCCTGCAAGTTTTCATTGCGGCTCGTGCACGGCCTGCATCGACATCTGCCCGACAAAGGCCATTGCGGCACCGTTCTTCGTGGATGCAAACCGTTGCATCTCATATCAGACCATCGAGAACCGGGGGTACATCCCGCACGAACTGAGAGCCTTGCTCGGCAATCGCATCTACGGCTGCGATGACTGCCAGGCCATCTGCCCGTGGAACCGTCACGCCCAGGCCCCCGAGCCCGATCTCCTTGCTCCGCGAGGGCAGAATATCCTGCCTGAACTTGCTAGCCTGCTGGCGCTGGATGAGGCGAGCTTCCGGGCCCGATTCAGCAAAAGCCCGGTCCGCAGGACAGGCAGATTGGCCCTGCAGCGCAATGTCTGCATTGCCATGGGCAACAGTGCCAGACCGGCGTTCATCGAGCTGCTTCTGGACGCAATGGATCGGGATGAGCCGATGCTGCGCGCACATGCGTTCTGGGCTCTGGGCGAGCTGCTCGATACCGTATCGGATCATGGCCGATGCGATGCCATCCGGAAGCAGCTTCGCCGTGTGGCAGCGGCGGAAACCGATGAGAAAGCGCATGAAGATATGCGTCTAACACTGGAAGAAAAAGGAATAAATCATGTCCAAACCTGAAGCATTTATTTTCGATCTGGATGGCACGCTAGTCGATGCCCTGCCGGACATTCAGGCCAATGCCAATCGCGCGCTGAAATCCCTGGGCTACGAGCTGCAGCTCAGCCTCGACGAGACGCGGCCGCATGTCGGCGGCGGGGCGCAGAAGCTCGCGGCCAACGTGCTCGGCAAGCCGATGGACGATCCCGACACGATGGCGCTTTACCATGCCTTTGCCGACATCTACGAGCAGCACCCGGCCGATTTCAGCCGTCCGTTTCCCGGCGTCATGGAAACGCTGGAGGAACTGCGCAAGCGCCGGATTCCGATGAGCTGTGTGACGGCCAAGCCGGCGAAGGCGCGCATCCGGGTTCTCGATGCGCTGGGAATCACCGATTACCTGACACTGGCACTTTCTCCCGAGGACGGCTTTGCGAAGAAGCCGGCGCCGGATATGCTGCTGGAGTGCTGCCGGGTCATGGGCGTGAAGCCCGAGCATACGGTCATGGTCGGCGATACGCGCTTCGATATCGAGGCCGGCTTCAATGCCGGCTGCCACAGCGTCTGCTATTGCGAGCATGGCTACCAGCCGCTGCCCGAGGAGTTCGAGGGCAGGGTTGTGCGCCTGAAGCATTTCAGGGATCTGCTGGACCTGCTGTGAAGGAACGGCTGACGGGAATTTACGGCATTCTGCCCTCGGGGCTGGATGAGGACGATCTGATGCGCCGGGCCGAGGCCGCGATGAAGGGCGGCGTGAGGCTTTTGCAGATGCGGGAAAAGGGCATGGGCTTTCGCCGGGCCCTGAAACGCGCCAGGGCGCTGCGCGCGCTGACCCGGGAGCATGATGCCCGTCTCATCATCAATGATTCCTGGCAGATGGCCGTTGAATCGGAAGCCGATGGCGTGCATCTCGGCCGCGAGGATGAGGCATTTCGACTCGGCGAACTGCGCTCCGAGATCGGCGATGAGATGATCATAGGAATCA
>RFHG01000350.1 GCA_003696465.1 Gammaproteobacteria bacterium
CCATGCCGGCCCCAGTTGCCGAAGCCGCCGAAGACGCTGACGGTGCTGGTCCGTTCCTTTTGCTGTTCGCGAAAGCGCCAGGCCACCCGTACATCGGGCCGCTGCGCGTCGCGACGCAGGCCGCGCTTGTCCAGCGCGCGCTCGACTGCGTCGCGGATGCGCTCCTCGTTGAGCGGGTTGGTACCGGGGCCGGCCTCGTCTGCCGCCCGGGTGGCCCAGTCGTAGCGCTTCACATGGCTGAAGTCGTATTCGGTATCGTAATCCCGGCTGATCTTCATGCCGCCACAGCCGCCCAGCAGGACGAATGCAAGCAGCAGGGGCCATGCAATGATCCTTTTCACAGGTGACCAACCTCCTCGGGCAGGCGCACTTCCACACACACCGGCAGGTGGTCGGAGTAGGCCTGGGGATAGACCCGGGTCGCGTTCACCTGCAGCGTGGGCGAGACCAGGATGTGATCGAACGACTGGCGCGGACGCCAGCTCGGGTAGGTGTTCTCGCGGTGCGGCGGTTCGGCCAGACCACCGCGCTCTAGCAGCAGGCAGACTTCCTCGCTGTCCGGAGCGCAGTTGAGGTCACCCATGACGATGACATGCCGGTGGCTGGCCACCACATCGGCGATGTATTCGAGCTGCGCCCGCCGTGCCTTGCGTCCCAGCGAGAGGTGTATGAGCACCAGCACCAGCGGGTTGGCGGCATGGCCGTAGTGCAGTTCCAGCGCCCCTCGCCCCGGAATGCGCCCAGGCAGGCGATGGTGCCGCGCCACGCGGGCCGGAAACCGGCTCAGCACCGCCATGCTGTGCTGGGCGAGATGCCCGAGATCGCGGTTGGTCTTGTGGTAGAAGTGCGGGAATCCGGCCTCGCGGGCCAGATACTCGGCCTGGTTGATGTAGCCGCTTCGCAGGCTGCCGGCATCCACTTCCTGCAGGCCGATGATGTCGAACTGGCCGATGAACCGCGCGATCCGGCGCAGGTTCTGCTGCCGCTTGCGCGAGGGCAGCACATGGCGCCAGCTGTGGGTCAGGTAGTGGTGGAAGCCCTGGGTGGGGATGCCCACCTGGATGTTGTAGCTCAGCAACCGGATGCGCTGGCCCGGGTCATTCTGCTGCTCCGCCTGTGCCAGGGTTTCCGTCATCACATCTTGGGCAAAACTTCGCCAAGTCGCTCGGTGAGGCGCAGGTTCTCGGAATAGTCCACCGGACAGTCGATCACCACCACGGTCTCGTCGGCAATGGCCTGGCGCAGGATGGCCTGCAGGTCATCGCCCGGATTGACCCGGTAGCCCCTGGCACCGAAGGACTCGGCCAGGGCCACGATGTCGGGGTTGCCAAAACGGACAAAGGCCGGGCGGCCGAACTGGTTCATCTGTTTCCACTCGATGAGGCCATAGCCCCCATCGTTCCAGACCAGCACGATCAGGGCAAGCCCCAGCCGCACGGCCGTTTCCAGCTCCTGCACGTTCATCAGGAAGCCGCCGTCACCGGTCACCGCACAGATGGTACGCTCCGGCGCCACCAGCTTGGCGGCAATGGCCCCGGGCAGGGCGATGCCCATGCTGGCAAAGCCGTTGGAGATGAGGCAGGTATTGGGATACTCGCAGCGGAACATGCGCGCCATCCACATCTTGTGGGCGCCGACGTCGCAGATGGCGATGTCGCGCAGGTCCAGCACGGTGCGCAGGTCCCAGATGATCTTCTGCGGCTTCATCGGGTGGCTGGTGTCGTCCTTGTGCTGGTTCATCTCCGCAATCAGCGCCTCGCGCAGCTGCCGCAGCGGATTGCAGTCCTCGTGCGGGCGGGCCAGCGCCATCACCCGGTCGAGGCTCTCCGAGATGTCGCCCACC
>RFHG01000052.1 GCA_003696465.1 Gammaproteobacteria bacterium
GCATTGTTGATCAGATTCAGCATGGCCTGCTCGATCTGATTGGCATCCATGTTCACCGGCATGGGGCCATCGGCCAGGTCAAAACGCACATCAATGCTCTCGGGCACGCCGATGCGCACCATCTTCTGCAACTCCTCGAACAGCGCGCGGAGATCCCCGGTGCGGAACTGGATGGGCCCCTTGCGCGCAAAGGCCAGCAGCTTGGCCACGGTTTCGGCGCCACGATGGGCCAGAACCTCCATATCTCCAAGCCATTCCCGGACCCTGGCCGGATCCTGCGCATCCAGCCTCGCCAGCTCGATGGAACCGCTGAGCGCTGCCAGCATGTTGTTGAAATCATGCGCGATGCCGCCCACCAGAACGCCGACCGCCTCCATCTTCTGGGCCTGGCGCAGTTCCTCGGCCAGCCGCTCCTGCTCGCTGACATCTCGGAGTACGGCCACATAATGCGTGATTTCGCCATTCTCGTCGGCCAGCCTGGCCAGGCTCAGATGGGATGGATACTCGCTGCCATCGGCACGGTGACTGCGAAGATCCGACGACCATATCTCATGCTGCTGCAACCATTCGAAGGCTTCGGCGGCCTGCGCCTCGGACATCACCCCGGCTGAGACCAGCGGCTGCTCGACCAGACTCAGCTCGGCGAGATTTCTGCCGGTCAAGCGGGCAAAGGATGGATTGACGTAATCCACCCGCCCGTCGCGATTGAGCAGCAGCATGGCCTCGCCCATCTGATCGAGTGCCCAGAACATGCGCTCGAGGTTGCGCTCCAGCCGTTCGCGCGCATCGAGTTCCAGCTGCAGCCGCTCCGTCCTTTCCCGGACCTTGTCCTCGAGTTCGGCTTCGTGCCTCCGGATCTGTCGAATCATGGCATTGAAGCCCCGGGCCAGTTCCGCCAGTTCATCCTGGCCCCTTTCCTCGATGCGGGTGGAAAGATCGGCCTCATCGCGCACCCGGCGCATGCCCTCGCGCAGAGCCAGAACGCTGCCGCTGAGATAGCGCTGCATGGCCAGAGCCAGCAGCAGCGCCAGCAGCAGAACCGCGAGAGCCATTAGCCCAACCCAGACAAGCTGCTGCATCAGCTCATGGCGCAGCGGGGTCATATCCACGCTCACGCTCAACTCGCCAAGGGACTCCTCTCCCAGGAGAACAGGAACCGAAAACGTCTCCAGACTCTTCCGGCCTTCGCTCGTCGCGTCCTGCATGTCACGATGCACCTGCTGGATGGCCCGATGCTCGGGATCCGATACCGTGACCTTCAGGATGTCCGGCTCGTGCAGCAACGCCCGCAGGGTGTCGGCCACCGCCTGCTCGTCACCGAACGCCAGAGCCGGGGCGAGATTTTCCGCCGTCAGCCCCGCAAGCGTTTCATGCTTGGTTTGCTCGGCATCCATCATGGCCTGCCACTGCAGCATGACGAAGGCTGCACTGACCGTGACGATGGCAAACAGCACCAGTCC
>RFHG01000351.1 GCA_003696465.1 Gammaproteobacteria bacterium
GCAGAAATACCGGGCAACCCACGAGGGCGAACCCGGCTTCGACTACTGCTACGGTGCCGCTGCCATCGACATGGGGCATGTCGGCGAGGGCGTGTTCGCGCTGGAGCGCGTACTGCTGGCCGATCCCGACAACATGGCGGCACGCCTGGAACTGGCCCGCGGCTATTTCCTGCTCGAGGAATATGCCCGGGCGCGTGACGAGTTTCAGCGCGTGCTGGCGGCCAATCCACCGCCACAGGTGGTGGCCAACATCGAACGCTACCTGCAGGCCATCCGCCTGCAGGAGGGGCGCTACCTCACCACAGCCAGCGCCTATCTGCAGGTCGGCGGCGGGCATGACGACAACGTCAACAGCGGGCCGGACGACCGCAGCGTGTACATTCCGGCCCTGGGCACGGGGCTGCTGGCCGATGCCTCGCTCTCCCACCCCTCGCCGTTTGCCAGCCTGTCCGGCGCCGTGCGCGTCACCAGCCCGCTCAACAGCCCGGGCTGGGCCCTGTACGGCGGGCTGCTGGCCGATGCCCGCTGGTACCAGGACGAGCCCGACTTCAACTACCTCACGGTCTCGGCGCGCGGCGGCATCGAGAAGCGGCACGACTACCACCGCTTCCGCCTCGGCGCCCTGGACCAGACCTATCGCCTCGACAACACCACCTACCGCAATCTCTACGGCCTCGAGGGCGAATGGAAGTACCAGGCCAGCCCGCAGCAGCAGTGGCAGGCCTTTACCCAGATCACGCGCCTCGCCTACCCCGATCAGGCGGAACGCGACAGTCACACTGCCACCCTGGGGCTGGGCCTGACCCACAACTTCCGCGGCAGCCTCGCCCCCATCCTGTTCGGCAACCTCTACGGCGGACGCGAATCGCCGGTGCAGGACAATCCGGTGTCGCGGCTGCTGGCCGACCGCGCCTTCGTCGGCGGCACCCTGGGCAGCCAGCTCACACTCCATCCGCGGGTTGCCCTGACCCTGAGGCTCAGCCTGAGCAAGGACCGCTATGCCGAGGAAGACCTGCTGTTCCTCGACCATCGCTCCGACCTGCTGGGCATTGCCGACATGCAGCTGCGCTGGCTGTTCGCCCGGCGCTGGAGCCTGGTGGGCATGGCGAGTTACACCCGCAATGATTCCAATCTCGACATCTACGACTATGATCGTGTGCAGGCCAGTCTGAACCTGCGCATGGACTTTGACTGAAGGAACCTCCAAATAATTCATGAACGCACATCTTGCACCTGACAGGCCCGATAACGGCGTTGAAATTCTTGCCAATAGATGCACTATTGGCTGCAAACTTCGCCTTGTTCTCGAACCTGTCAGCTACAATCTATCTCGTCCATGAATCATTCAGAGGTTCCTGAACAGGGAGGCCCCACCATGCCCGCAAAACGGATCCTTCCCGTCACTCTGGCCGCTCTGGCGACCCTCGGCATGGGCAGCGCAGCGGCCGGCCCCATCGACACACGGCACTGGCGCGTGGAGGCCGGGGACACCCTGTTCGGCATCGCCCGTCAGCTGGCCCCGGGCGACCGCGACCGGCAACGCGTCCTGCGCCGCTGGATCCTCGAACACAACCCGGCCGTATTCGGCGGCAACCCGAATCATCTGCCGCTCGGCGCTACCCTGGCCCTGCCTTCGGCACCCGCGGCACAGCGGGAACGGGTGGCCACACCACTATCCCCGACGCCACGACCGGTAGCCGCGGCAACGGTGAAGCCCGCGCCTGCTGCCGGCAATACCGCCCGCAGCACCACGCCCACTACCGTGCCGGTGGCCGCTCCTGCCCGGCCGGCGGAACGGGAGGAAGCACCCCCCATCGGCCGCATCATCATCGCTGCCGGCACGGTCGGAATCGAGAGCCCGACGGGCATTGAGCGCTCGGATCGCCGGCTGCACGAGGGCGACACCCTCGAAACCGGTCCCGATTCCACTGCCCAGATCCGGCTCAGTGACGGCTCCCTGATGACCCTGCGTCCCAACACCCGGCTGCGCATCGCCCGCTATCACTTCGACCGCACGGCCCCGCAGCAGGACGCCACCACCCTGGAGCTCATCAAGGGTGGCCTGCGCACGCTCACCGGCATCATCGGCAAGCGCAACCGCGACCGCTACCAGGTGCGCACCTCGGTGGCCACCATCGGTATCCGTGGCACCCACTACGGCCTGCGCCTGTGCGGTCCCGACGACTGTCCCGGTCACGCCCCCGGCCTCTATGGCGCGGTGGCCGATGGTGCCATCGTGGTTCGCAACGGCCAGGGCGAGTTCCGCTTCGGCAACGACGAATACTTCCACCTGGCCTCGGCCAATGCGCGACCGCGCGGGCTGATTCGTCCACCGGGTGTCATCTTCGATGCCGACCGCGGGCTGAAGCGGGCCCAACGGGCGCTGAAGGCCGCCGCGGCCCGGCAGGATCGCGCCGAGCTGATTCGGCGTCTCGCCCGTCGCGGCCACCCCGAGGCCCTGGCCATTGCCCGGCTGCTGCCCCTGGCCCGTCCCGGCCTGATCAAGGCCGACCAGTCGCAGGCCAACAACCTGGCCATGAAGCGGGCCCCGTTCGGCGCGGCCACCGTGGTCGCCTTCAACGACACGCGTTTCGGGGTGGGCAGCGACTCGGCCGCGGTGCGCGACAACGGCACGCCCGATCAGGTCATCCTGCTGGGCCGGCGCGGCCCGGTGAAAAACCTGCCGGTGATGCTGCGGGCGACGGATCCCCTCAGCAACAGCGTATATGGCTTTGCCGCCGGGCAGGCCACCCTGGCCGATATCGGCGGCCATCCCATGGGCGTCAACTGGGGGCGCTGGAACGGTCCCTTCGTGGTAGCCGAGAACGGCAACCCTGCACCCCATGCGGGCAACTTCCATTTTGCCTACAGCCCCAACATCGCCACCTTGCAGCAGCTCGGTCAGTTAGGCCCCTTATTAGGGCAAGTCACATACACCACTCCCACTTTTGGCAGCCCTGGCACTCGCCCCACCGATCACCTTGGCAATGCGGGAACCGTCAATCTGGCCACAATGGATGTAGATTTCGGAGCCCAGCAGATCACCAACTATTACATTGATGTCACCGTCAATGGCAATAACTATGATGGAGCCTTGCAACAGCCGGTTTCTCTGCCTCAGGCCGTTGTCGATGGTATGCCACTGGCCAATATTTCCACGAGTGGCACCTGCGCCACAGCTGGTGGATGCACAGGGGTTGCCTCGGTAAGCTTCGTCAACGACTACACCCAGAATCGCCCTGCCGCTGGAGCCATCAGCTCATACAGCATCAATACCATTGATGGAAGCAGCGGCGTCAGCGGCGTGGTGTTCATGACCCGACCCTGAACGCAGCAGGGTAAACGGCAACGGCCGCGGCAAAGGGGCTATCATCCGGCAAACGCATGCCGGAGAAACCGATGACCCTGAGCAACCGCCTGGCGGAAGAATCGAGCCCCTACCTGCTGCAGCACGCCGACAATCCCGTGCACTGGCAGCCGTGGGATGAGCGCGCCCTGGCCGCGGCACGCGAACTGGACCGGCCCATCCTGCTTTCCATCGGCTATTCCTCCTGCCACTGGTGCCATGTGATGGCGCACGAGTCCTTTGCCGATGCCGACACGGCCCGGCTGATGAACGCGCATTTCGTCAACATCAAGGTCGATCGCGAGGAGCGCCCGGATCTGGACAAGCTGTACCAGACCGCCCATGCGCTCATGACCCAGCGCAACGGCGGCTGGCCGCTGACCATGTTCCTCGAGCCCGAGACACTGGCCCCCTTCTACGGCGGCACCTACTTCCCGAAGACGGCACGGGCCGGCCTGCCCGCCTTTGCCGAAATCCTCGAGCGGGTGGCGGAATACTTCCGCACTCACCGCGACGAGATCCGGGCCACCGCCGGCGACATCCGGCAGACCTTTGCCCGCCTCTATCACGAAGGGCGGCCCGCCGAGACCCTGCATGCCGCTCCGCTGGACATGCTGCGCCACGAGGCCGCCAGCCTGTTCGACCCGGTTCACGGCGGCTTCGGTGCCGCCCCCCGCTTCCCCCAGCCGACCCTGCTCGAGCGCCTGCTGCGCCACTGGCACGCCACCCGCGGCGAGGGGCAGGCGGACGCCCAGGCGCTGCACATGGTGCGCCACAGCCTGGAGCGCATGAGCAACGGCGGCGTCTTCGACCAGCTCGGGGGCGGGTTCTTCCGCTACTCCACCGACGAGCGCTGGGAGATTCCGCATTTCGAGAAGATGCTCTACGACAATGCCCAGCTCATCGGCCTGCTGGCTGAACTGCGGGCGGCGACCGGCAGCGCCATCGCCCGCCATGCAGCAAGCCTTGCCATCGACTGGGCCCTGCGCGACATGCAGACGCCAGAGGGCGCCTTTCTCTCGGCCGTGGACGCCGATTCCGAAGGCGAAGAGGGCCGCTTCTACACCTGGACGCCGGAAGAAGTCGAGACGGCCCTGGGGGCGGACTTCCCCGTCTTTGCCGCCCGCTGGGGCCTGGACGGGCCGGCCAACTTCGAGGGCCGCTGGCATCTGCATGGCCAGCTCGACACAACAGCGCTCGCCGAGCGTTTCGGCATGCAACCCCGTGCCGTCCGTGCCCTGCTCAAGCGCGCCCGCCTGAAGCTGCTGCCGGTACGCGAACAGCGCCCGCGCCCCGGCCTGGACGACAAGGTGCTCACGGCCTGGAATGCGCTGATGATCACCGGTCTGCTCAGGGCCGCGCGCCATCTCGACCGTCCGCAGCTGCGCGATGAGGCCGACCGCTGCCTGCAGTTCCTGCGTCGGGAGCTGTGGGTGAACGGCCGTCTGATGGCCAGCTGGAAGAACGGGGAGGCACGCCACCCGGCCTATCTGGACGACCATGCCTTCCTGCTGCAGGCCCTGCTCGAACGCCTGCAGCAGGGCTGGGACGCGGAGCTGCTGGAATGGGCCGTGCAGCTGACCGAGCGCCTGCTCGGGCACTTTCAGGCCGCGGGCGGCGGATTCTTCTTCACGGCTGATGACCACGAACAGTTACTGGAACGCCCGCGCAGCTTCAATGACGAGGCCCTGCCGAACGGCAATGCCATCGCCGCCCGTGCCCTCATGCAGCTTGGCTGGCTGCTGTCCGAGCCGCGCTACCTCGACGCGGCCGAGGCCACCCTGAAGGCCGGCTTCGACACCCTGCAGAACAGCCCGCTGGCCCATGCCGGCATGGCCAC
>RFHG01000352.1 GCA_003696465.1 Gammaproteobacteria bacterium
GCCGTGGCCGCCGCCGCGCTTCAGCCGCACCTTGCCGGCAGGCAGGTCCAGATCATCGTAGATGACGATGATGTCATGCGTGGCGACATCGTAATAGCGTGCCAGCAGACCGACCGCTTCGCCCGAGTTGTTCATGAAGGTCTGCGGCCTGACGAGCAGCGCCTTGCCCTCGGAGCGTTTCCAGTGGGCAAGCTCGGCGCGAAAACGAGGGGCTGCGTCAAAGCGCAGCCCCCGGGATTGAGCCAGAACATCAAGGAAGCGGAAACCGATGTTGTGGCGTGTCTTTTCGTATTTTGAACCGGGATTGCCCAGTCCTACGATCATCTGCACGTGAAGCGGATTACTCCCCGGATGCGGCTTCAGCACCTTCCGCTGCCGCAGCCTCAGGGGCCTCGGCCTCTTCGGCCTTCTCCTCGACGCGCGGCGCGGCGATTGTCAGCAGCGTGAAGTTCAGCTCCTCGTCATGTTCGATCTCCGGCACCGTGACGCCCTCCGGCAGCGGGATGTCGCGGATATGGACGGCATCGCCGATCTCGAGGTTCGAGCAGTCGATCTCGATATGCTCCGGAATCGAGTCGGCGCGGCAGCTGATCTCCAGCGCATGGCGGATGGTTTCCAGCACGCCGCCGGCGACGATGCCCGGACACTTCTCATAGTTAACGGCGACCAGCGGCACCTCGGTGGTAATTGCATCCTTGGCCGAGACACGGAAGAAATCGACATGCACGATCGTGTCCTTGACCGGATCCCACTGGGTGTCCTTGAGCAGCACGGTGTTCTTGCCGCGGGAACCCTTGACCTTCACTTCCAGCATGGAGGTGTGAAACTGTTCGTCTTCCAGCAGCCTCGAAATCTTGAAATAGTCCATGGCGATCGGCAGATCGGGCTTGTCGCCACCATAGATGATACCGGGAATCTTGCCTGCGCGCCGCAGGCGCCGTGCCGCGCTGCGGCCGGTTTCTTCGCGAAGCTCCGCTTCGACTACGAGATTGCTCATGGAATGCCTCCTGTGA
>RFHG01000353.1 GCA_003696465.1 Gammaproteobacteria bacterium
CCCTTCCGGAAAGTGCCTAGCATGACCTGATATACGAGCTTGCGCCGATAAAGTTCCGGATCGGGAAGAATGATGACGGCATCCGGTGGCTCCGACAGGTTGCGCAGGGCCTGAGCTATGGAGGATTGAGAGAGCTCCATTGGGATTGCGTGTATTCCCTTGTCTCGGGCCGCTTCGAGATACCCTGAGAAATCTCGCTGCAATGCATCAAAAGCCAGATATCCAGCGCGCTTTATTCCTGGCAAGTGCTTTGTGAGGCTGTCGACAAATTGTTCCGGGTCTGGGTCAAGTGGAAGGAATGTATAGTTCCCCTTCGTGCGAAGAGAAGGGGGTACGGTGGAGAGGGGCAGGAATGCCGCCATGACTGGAACAGCAGTGTCCTGAGGAATCTGGCTGAGCATTCTGCTGCCGATGGCGAGAATCAGGTCTGCAGGTTCGCGGCGTGGATTCCAGTGGTCCTGTACTTCTACCCGAAGCTCTGGATGATGGGGGATGGCTTGCTCGAGGAAACGCTCTGCCAGCTGGGAGCGGCTGTCGGCCAGGACCAGCAGAGTGCGCGCCTGGGCCAAAACCCCGGCAGGCAGCATCATGACCATGATGAACATGGCCACCACTGCGGCAACATGCCTGCAGTAACAAGTGCGTCGTGTGCTCTTTGGGGGGTTCATCATCCCTGGCCTCCGGCCATTTCAGCGATCCATACCCAACTCTACGTAGAAACGTGGTTCGGTCTGGTTCACACGATAATAGTCCTGCACCGGCGACATTGGGTTTTCCAGTACCATTCTCAGCCAGGCATTGCTCTTTCCGGCCCTGAAACGCTGGGTGGCATGAATTTTCAGGCTTGCCGGATTGGAGAAGGGCTGGCTATCGCCATTACCGTTCCACACGATCTCGTCCGCCCAGTTGTAATTGCCCCCCAGCGTCAGGCGCCCGACCGTATATCGGGTGTCCAGGGTCAGGATCCAGTTCGGTACACTGCGATAATACTCGGATCGCTCTTCACCGGAGAATGCGACAGGAGAAATGGCATGCCAAAGCCGTGTGATTCCTACTCTTGTTTGCCATGCCGCAAACGGCTGGATGAGGCCTTCCACTTCGACCCCTCGAATACGCGCATTTGTGGCATTTGTCTGCCGCCCACCCACGCTCTCTATGAGGTTGGTGTAAAGGTCCTGGAAGAGTTTGATATCCAGTTCCTTCACTCCGTGGGGAGCCTGGTGATGATAACCCGCCTCAAGGGAGCGAATCTGTTCGAGTTGCAGGTCTTCATTGCCACGCGGGATCGGGGTGAAGATCAGGCGAGTCGGAGGCCCCGGGTCGATGCAGCCGGCCAATCCGGAGCTGCAATCGACCGTATCTCGATAGCCATATGTGTCATACAGGACGGGATTTCGGGTGGCTCGACTGGCAACCAGACGAATGCTGTCCTCTTTCCCCAGTCGGCGATTGACAGCAACACGCGGCTGCAGTTCGGGTTGGGTGATTTCGCTGTCTTCGAGGCTCGTTCCGATATTGAGTAGCCAGGCATCGTACCGGTATTCGATGTTGCCAAAGCCGCGCAGCAGGCGATTGCGATAGGTGCCCGCAGTCTGGAAATGACGCCCGCTACGTACCCTGTCTTCACGAATGTTGAACCCGGTTACAAATCGCAGGGCCGAATTGACCACCTGATCGTACTGCAGCTCAAGATCCTGTCGCTCGGAAAGGTACGAATAGTCGTAGGGCTGGCTGTCGATGGTAATGAAGGAGAGCGGGGCAGGAAGGTGCCCTGACAAAAGCAGGTTGTCGTCGCGACTCAGGTAATTGTGGAAATACTGCAATCGAAGATTTCGATCCAGGTCAATGGTACGTTCCCAGACCAATTGCTGGAAGCTGCTGCGATCCCCCAGAGTACGCAGGGGGCGGCCGTGGATCTCTCCGGGAGGTAACCCTACCTGCTCACTGGTAAAGCCGTCATCGTATCGGCCTTCACTATAGGCCAGTGACAGCAAGAGAGTATCCCGTGCATCGGGTCGATAGTCGATCCTGAGATTGGCGGATCGTGTGCGCTTGTTATCATGCCGATCCGCGAAACCGGAGTCGGCATTTTGTCGGGCGCTGATGCGATAGTCCAGATCCCCGGTCGTACCGCCCTGGCGTGCATAAAAATCCTGAATGGCTCCCTTGCCCACGCGTGTGAGGGCACGTGTGCCCAGGGTCTCGGCCGCATGATAGGTGCTGATGTTGACGATGGCCATGAAAGAGTTGGCGCCATAGGATGCGGCATTCGGTCCACGGATGACCTCGATACGCTGGATGTCCTCGATGTCCACACCCAGGTCGTTCCATAATACGCCGCCGAAAGCGGCCAGGTAGACGGAGCGGCCGTCGATGAGTACCTGCAGCCGCGGCGAGAAGATGCCGGAAAGGCCGTGATAGGTGACGAAGGGGAAGTTCCCGTTTTCATGCGCGACCAGAAAACCGGGAACAAGGCGGAGCAATTCGTCTATGGTGCGCGCCCCACTGTTGCGGATGGTTTCCTCGTCCAGGACCGTCACGGCCGCCGGGGTGTCAAGTATGGGCTGTTCCATCCGGGTGGCCGCAAGGATGGTGGGCAGTTCCTCGAAAAACAGGGACTCTTCCATTTCTTCGGCCGGGCTCGCCGCACTGGCGAGCAGCAGGCCAATGACGGATAATGCCTGTAATGGCCACTTCCGGCAGGAAATGCGTGGAGTGAGGTTCACTGGCACCTTGTACATGCTGTCACATGCTCCGCAATCGAGTGGCGGATAACTCTATGGAAACATGGACTTTATCACACTTTATCGGCAATACGCCCCTGGTTCGCCTGCAGCGCATGCCGGGTGATACCAGCAATGTCATTCTGGCCAAGCCGGAGGGCAACAACCCGGCCGGCTCGGTCAAGGATCGTCCGGCCTACAGCATGATCCACCATGCCGAACTGCGGGGCGAAATCCGGCCCGGGGACACCCTCATCGAGGCCACCAGTGGCAACACCGGCATTGCACTGGCGATGGTGGCCGCCATGAAGGGGTATCGCATGATCCTCATCATGCCCGAGAACATGAGCGAGGAGCGCCGCGCCGCCATGAAGGCCTACGGAGCGGAGATCATTCTGGTGTCGCAGGAAGAGGGCATGGAAGGAGCCCGCGACCTGGCCCATGCGATGCAGGCCGAGGGGCGCGGGTTCGTGCTGGACCAGTTTTCCAACCCCGACAATCCCCGGGCGCATTACGAAGGGACCGGGCCGGAGATCTGGCGCGACACGGATGGTGAGGTCACGCATCTGGTCAGCTCCATGGGTACCACCGGTACCATCATGGGTACTTCGATGTTTCTCAAGGAGGCCAATCCGGATATTCGCATCGTGGGCGTGCAACCCACCGAAGGTTCCCAGATCCCGGGCATACGCCGCTGGCCCGAAGCCTACCTGCCCCGTATTTATGACCCTGCGCGTGTCGACCGCATCATTGATGTGGATCAGGGCCTGGCCGAGGAGACCATGCGTCGCCTGGCCCGAGAGGAGGGGATTTTCTGCGGAGTATCCTCGGGAGGTGCGGTCGCAGCGGCACTCCGGCTCAGCGCTGAAGTGGAGCATGCCGTCATCGTCACCATCATCTGCGACCGGGGAGACCGCTACATCTCCACCGGCCTGTTCCCCGCCTGATGGCTCGCCGACGGCGCAGGCCCCTGCCGCAGGGGGTGTTCGAGACCGAGATCCGCGACCTCACGCACGAGGGGCGGGGCGTGGCCGAATTGGAAGGCAAGACGGTTTTTATCGATGGAGCCCTGCCGGGCGAGCAGGTCCGCTTCGAATATACCGCCCTGCACAGGACCCACGACGAGGGCCGCGTCGTGGATGTGCTCGAGGCGGCAGCCGAACGCGTTGAGCCGCGTTGCCCGCATTTCGGCATCTGTGGCGGATGCAGTCTTCAGCATCTGGCCCCCGATGCCCAGATTCTCTGGAAGCAGAAGGCGATGCTTTCTGCCCTGCATCAGATTGGCGGGGTTCAGCCGGAGGAGGTTGCCGAGCCCCTGACCGGGCCGGTCTGGGGCTACCGGCACAAGGCCCGCATCGGCGCCAAACGGGTTGCGAAGAAGGGGCGGGTACTGGTCGGATTTCGCGAGCGGGGCGGGCGATTCATCGCCGATCTGTCCCGCTGCGAGGTCCTGGTTCCGCAGGTCGGAGCACACCTCGTCGATATGGCCGAGACCATCGACCGGCTCTCCATTCCCGACAGGGTCCCGCAGGTCGAGATTGCCACCGGAGACGAGACCACGGTCCTGGTCTTTCGCCACCTGGAGCCGCTCACTGAAGCGGATCAGGCCGAGCTGCGGGCCCTGGGCGAGCGCATGGGCTGCGCCATTGCCCTGCAGCCGAAGGGGCCCGACAGCATTCATCCCCTGTGGCCTGAAACGCAATCGCTGTGGTATGGCCACCCTCGGTTTGATACGCGTGTGGCCTTTGCCCCCTCGGATTTCATTCAGGTCAATCCCGATATCAACCGCGCCATGGTCATTCAGGCCCTGGAATGGCTTGATGTGGCCCCGGAACACCAGGTGCTCGACCTGTTCTGCGGGCTGGGGAACTTCACCCTCCCGCTGGCGCGCAAGGCCCATCGCGGCTGGGTCACGGGTGTGGAGGGGGATGCCGGGATGGTGCGGCGCGCCCGCATGAATGCCGAGGCCAATGGCATTGGCAACACCGAATATGCCGTGGCCAACCTGATGGAGCCCGAGGCGGATGCACCGTGGCTGCAACGGACCTATGATCGCATCCTCCTCGACCCGCCGCGTTCCGGGGCACGCGAAATCATCCCCCTTGTTGCCGGACAGGCCCCGCGCATCGTCTATGTCTCCTGTCACCCCGGCACGCTGGCCCGTGACGCAGGAATACTGGTGAACGAGCATGGCTATCGGCTGCAACGGGCAGGTGTCATGGACATGTTCCCGCATACGGCCCATGTGGAATCCATGGCCCTGTTTGTGAAGGACTGAATGGCTGGCAGCCCGGCATTTCAGGCGTGGCTGTGCCAGAATCAGGCTATATTCACGCCAGGGAGGCCTGCCCATGCCTGACTATCCCCTCTTGCTGCGTGCCAGCGATATCGCTGCCATGGAGCCCGAACATAAAACCCATTTTCTCAATCCGCGGGCTGTGCGCACTCAGCGCTCGCTCGGCGACGCGACCGGGCTGGGCCACATTGGTGTACATCTGGTCGAGATCGAGCCTGGCTTTGAAGCCACCGAATACCACATGCACCACGAAGAGGAGGAATGCGTGTTCGTCCTCTCCGGAAAGGGCACGGCAGTCATCAATGATGTCGAATATGATGTTGGGCCCGGAGATTTCATTGGCCTGCCTCGTGCTACCGCAGCACACAACATCATGAATACCGGAGAGGAAACGCTGATTCTGCTGGTGATGGGCGAGCGACTGGCCTTTGATGTGGCCGACAATCCACATCAGGGGAAACGCCTCTATCGTCACCGCGGCGAGTGGCGTATGGTGGCGCTGGATCAGACGACACCGATCCGTGGCGGATTGCCTCCGCGCCGGGACTAGGGAACCTGCGCGGGAGAAAGCAGGCGCTGAAGCATCCGGCGGTGAATCTCGGTCAGGGTGACCAGCTCATCCACGGCCACATGTTCGTCGACCTGATGAATGGTGGCATTGAGCGGCCCCAGTTCCAGCACCTGCGCTCCGGTTGGCGCAATGAATCGGCCGTCCGAAGTGCCGCCGCTGGTGGACAGTTCGGTGTCGATGCCGGTCACTTCGGCAATGGCGGCACGAGCAGCTTCGACCAGCTCACCTGCCGGTGTCAGGAAAGGCTGCCCCGAAAGCGACCATTCGACCTCGTAGTTCAAATCATGCCGATCCAGTATGGATTCCACCTTGCGGCGCAATTCGGAATCGGTTGTTTCCGTGGAAAAACGGAAGTTGAACAGCACATCGAGACTGCCGGGGATGACATTGGTGGCACCGGTCCCGGCATGGATGTTGGAGATCTGGAAGGTGGTGGGCGGAAAGAAGTCATTGCCCTGATCCCACTCGGTGGCTACCAGCTCGGCCATCGCCGGAGCAAATCGGTGTATCGGGTTGTCGGCAAGCTGCGGGTAGGCCACATGCCCCTGGCGGCCATGGACCACGAGCCGCGCCCCGAGCGAACCGCGCCGACCATTCTTGATCACGTCGCCCACCTGTTGGCTGCTCGATGGTTCTCCTACCAGGCACCAGTCTATATGTTCGTTTCGCGCCTGAAGGGTCTCCACCACCTTGACCGTACCATTGACCGCCGGGCCTTCCTCGTCGGAGGTGAGCAGCAGGGCAATACTGCCCTGTGGCCGCCAGCCCTCGCGGAAGAGCCCTTCCACGGCCACCACGAAACTGGCAATGGAACCCTTCATGTCAGCGGCACCGCGGCCGTAGAGCCTTCCGTCCTCGATAACGGCATCGAAAGGGGGATGGCGCCATTCGGTTTCCGGCCCGGTGGGCACCACATCGGTATGGCCTGCGTAACAGTAAAGCGGGCCCGTTTCACCGTAGCGCAGCCACAGATTGCGCACCTCGCCGAAATCCATGAACTCGGCCCGAAAGCCCAGGGGGGCGAGCCGTTCGACGATCAGATCCATGCACCCGGCGTCCTCGGGAGTGACGGAAGGGCGGCGAATCAGTGCCTGGGCGAGCTCGATGGCCGGGTGCAGGGTGTTCAAGAGAACAGCTCCTCGTAGCGTGCTTCGGAAAAACCGACCTCCACGGTTCCGTCTTCCAGTTCGACGACCGGGCGCTTGATAAGGGTCGGATGCTCCATCAGCAAATCCACCACCTTGTCCGGATCGAGGGCTGCCCTGACATCCTCAGGCAGACGCCGCCAGGTCTGTCCGCGCCGGTTGACCAGCACCTTGTCGCCCACCACATTCAGCCAGCGTGATATCTGATCACGATTCGGCGGCTCCTTGCGAAAATCGTGAAACCGGTAGTCCACCCCGTGTTCCTCGAGCCAGCGGCGCGCCTTGCGCACGGTATCGCAGTTGGTAATGCCGTAGAGGTCGATCATGGCCATTCAGATATCGCGCAGCAGTTCGTTGATGCCGACCTTGGAGCGGGTTTTCTCATCCACCTTCTTGACGATCACCGCACAGTAGAGGCTGTACTTGCCGTCCCTGGAGGGCAGGTTGCCGGAAACCACCACGGAACCGGCAGGAACGCGCCCGTAGAGGATCTCGTCCTTTTCGCGGTCATAGATGCGTGTGCTCTGGCCGATGTAGACCCCCATGGAGATGACGGACCCTTCCTCCACGATGACACCTTCGACGATCTCGGAACGGGCACCGATGAAGCAGTTGTCCTCGATGATGGTGGGTGCGGCCTGCAGCGGCTCGAGCACGCCCCCGATGCCGACCCCTCCGGAAAGGTGCACATTCTTGCCGATTTGTGCGCAGGAACCCACGGTGGCCCAGGTATCGACCATGGTACCGGAATCGACATAGGCGCCAATGTTTACATAGGACGGCATCAGCACGGTGCCCGGCGCGATGTAGCTGCCCCGGCGTGCGGTCGCCGGTGGCACCACGCGCACCCCGGCCTCGCGGAAGTCGCGCGAGTTCATGTCGGCATACTTGGACGGTACCTTGTCGTAGTAGTTGGTAAAACCGCCCTTGATGAAATGATTGTCCTCGATGCGAAAGGAGAGCAGCACGGCCTTCTTCAGCCACTCGTTGACGACCCACTGGCCATCCTTTTTTTCCGCCACTCGGGCCGCACCGGAATCGAGCAGGGCAATGGCCTCGTTGACGGCCTCCTTTACATGGGTTTCCACATTGCGGGGGGTGATGTCGGCACGGCGCTCGAAGGCCTCTTCGATGATCTGTTGCAGGTCGCTCATGTCGTTCTCCAATCGGGTTCAGTTCTGAAGGGACAGCAGGCAGTCGCGAATGCGACCGGCTGCCTCGATACATTCGTCGAGTTCGGGCACCAGGGCGATGCGCACATGATGGCTTCCGGGATTGCCACGTTCGGTTTCGCGCGACAGGTAGCTGCCGGGGAGCACCGTGACATGGTGCCCGCAGTAGAGTCGGCGGGCAAATTCCTCGTCATTCACCGGTGTCTTCATCCACAGGTAGAAACCGGCCTCGGGCCGCCTCAGGGCAACGTGCGGAGAGAGGATCTCCAGTACGGCGTCGAATCGCGCGCGATAGGCATCGCGGTTGTGCCGGACATGATCCTCGTCGCGCCAGGCGGCGATACTGGCAGCCTGGAAGGGGGGCGGCATGGCACAGCCATGATAGGTGCGGTACTGGTGGAAGCGCTCGAGGACGCGGGCATCACCGGCAACGAATCCTGAACGCATGCCCGGGGCATTGGAGCGCTTGGACAGGCTGTGAAAGACCAGGCAGTTGCGCCAGTCATCGAGGCCCATGGCAGCCGCGGCCTGCAGCAGGCCCGGTGGAGGGGCCGATTCGTCGGCATAGATTTCGGAATAGCATTCATCCGAGCAGATGATGAAATCGTGCCGTTGGGCCAGCTCGATCAGTCGCTGCAGGGTCTCCCGGGGGATGACCGCGCCGGTGGGGTTGCCGGGCGAGCAGAGATACAGGATCTGACAACGCGCCCAGGTCGAATCGGGCACGGAATCGAAATCCGGCAGATAATCGTTCTCTTCCAGGCAGTCCAGATAGACCGGCTCGGCACCGGCCAGCAGGGCGGCACCCTCGTAGATCTGGTAGAAGGGGTTCGGCATCAGCACGCAGGGATTGGCACTGCGATCCACCACTGCCTGGGCCACGGCAAACAGGGCCTCACGGGTACCATTGACGGGCAGGACGTGACGCGCCGGATCCAGCGCTCCGGGGGGGAGGCCGAAGCGTTGCGTCAGCCATTCGGCAATGGCCGTACGCAGGTCATCCTGACCTCGGGTGAGGGGATACTGGGACAGCCCGTGCATGTGTGCAATCACGGCCTCGGTGATGAAGTGCGGGGTAGGCTGCTTGGGTTCGCCAATGGAAAGCAGGATCGGCTCCAGTTCCGCCGGCGGTCGGCAATCGGCCTTCAACGCCGCTAGCTTCTGGAAGGGGTAGGGCTGCAGTCTGTCCAGGTCCGGATTCATGCGGGATTGCACCTGCCGAAAAAAGCGGCATTATACCCGAGCAAAACCCCTGCGGAGGCATCATGACCCATATTCGCCTGCATCATGTCAGCCTGCTGGTTTCCGACACCACGCGTGCGCTGGGTTTCTGGCACGAACTTCTGGGGCTGGAAGTGGATCCGAAACGTCCCGATCTGGGCTATCCCGGTGCCTGGCTCGGGCTGGATGGCGGGCAGCAGATTCACCTGCTGGAACTGCCCAACCCCTGTGCACAGGCCACCCGGCCGGAACACGGCGGGCGGGACGCTCATGTCGCCCTGCAGGTGAAGGATTTCGAGGCCATGCGCCTGCGCCTGCAGGAGGCGGGCATCCCCTTCACTTCAAGTCGTACGGGCAGGCAGGCCCTGTTCGTTCGCGACCCCGATGGCAACGCGGTGGAGCTGATCGGGCAGAGCGCGTAGCGCGGTGACCCAGACTGAGGTCAGGCGGCCTCGCCGATCTGGGCCAGCAGGGCCTTGCGCAGTATTTCCTGCGTCTCTGTATCCAGCGGCTGGTCGAGCTCATCCGTGAGATAGAACATGTCGTCGGCCTGTTCGCCGATGGTGGCGATACGTGCCAGATGGAGGCGCACACCACTGCAACGCAGGACCTCGGCCACCTGGGACAGCAGTCCGGGGCGGTCGGCTGCCACCAGTTCCATCACGGTCATGTTGCGGCGTGCATCGTGTGAAAAGTGGATGCGGCCGGGCACCTCGAAATGGCGGTGCTGGCGGCTCCTCGGACCGCCAATACGGCAGACGGGCATCTCCTCCTCGAGGATGGCCTGGCGCAGGCGCGCGCAAATCGCTTCCTTGCGGGCCTCCTCGTGCACGGCATGTCCGTCGGGGCCGTGAAGCTGCAGGGTGTCGATGGCCATGCCGGAACGCGTGCCCAGAATACGGGCATCCAGGATATTGAGATTCTGCTGGTCCAGTGCCCGGGTGATGCGGGCGAACAGGTCCGGCAGGTCGCGGTAATAGACAAAGACCTCGGTGGTGTCCCGGTCGGCATTGTTGCGCAGGCTGATGACGGGGCCTGCCTCATCAGCCGCCGTCAGGATCTGGCGTGCATGCCAGGCAATGTCATCGGCACTGTGCCGCAGGAAGTAGTCATCCTCGAAGTCACGCCAGTGGTCGCGGATACGCTCGGCATCGAACCCGTCCTGCTCCAGCTGCCGGGTGGCCATGGTGCGCACCTCGTTGACCAGCTCGGCACGATCTGCGGGGTTGTCCAGACCGCGGCGCAGGACCTGCTTGGCCTGCCGGTACAGCGAGGCAAGCAGGGAGTCCTTCCAGGAATTCCACAATTCCGGATTGGTGCCGCGGATGTCGGAGACGGTCAGCAGATAGAGATAGTCGAGGCGAGTGGTATTGCCCATCTGGCGGGCAAAGTCGAGTACCACGTCGGGATCGCTGATGTCCTTCTGCTGGGCGGTCATCGACATGAGCAGGTGGTTGCGCACCAGCCACGCCACCAGCGCCGTGTCCCACTCGCTGAGCCCGTGGCGACGGCAGAAGTTTTTCGCATCCTCGGACCCCAGCACGGAGTGGTCGCCACCACGCCCCTTGGCAATGTCGTGAAACAGGCAGGCCACATAGAGCAGTTCCGGCTTGGGCAGTTGTTCGAACACCTGCGAGGCCAGCGGCAACTCGTGGCGAAATTCCGGGACACTGAGCCGGCGCGCATTGCGCAGCACCATGAGCGTGTGCTCGTCCACGGTATAGGCATGGAACAGGTCATACTGCATGCGCCCCACGATATTGCCGAATTCCGGCAGATAGGCTGCCAGCACGCCGTAACGGTTCATGCGCCTGAGCTGGTGCGTGATGCCCTTGGGCTGCCGCAGGATCTCCATGAACAGGCTCTTGTTGCGGATATCGTCGCGGAAGGCGTCATCGATGAGCGGGAGGTGCCTGCGCACCGCCCGGATGGTGCCGGCCCGGACGCCACGGATTTCCGGATGCTCCTGCAGGATCAGGAACAGCTCGAGCAGGGCCGAGGGCGTACGCTGGAATACCGCCTCGTTGCGGATCTCCAGATAGCCGTTGCGGACCTGGAAGCGGGCATTGAGCGGCACCACTTCCGCGGCCTCGCCAGCATGCAGGATCTCCTCGTCATAGAGTTGCAGCAGCATTTCGTTCAGCCGCCCAAGCTCCGTGATGGTGCGGTAATAATCCTGCATGAAGGCCTCGACCGCCAGGTTTCCCGGTCCGTCTTCGTGGCCAAACTGCAGGGCCAGGGTTTTCTGGTAGTCGAACAGCAGGCGATCTTCCTTGCGTCCGCTGAGCCGGTGCAGGGCATAGCGCACGCGCCAGAGGTAGTGCTGTCCATCCATCAGTGCCCGGTATTCTTCGTCCTCAAGAAAACCCCGGGTCAGCAGCTCCTCCAGAGAGCGGGCGCCGAAGTGGCGCTTGGTGACCCAGCCGATCATCTGGATATCGCGCAAACCGCCCGGACTCTCCTTGATATTGGGCTCGAGCCGATACGCGGTGTCGCCAAAGCGCTGATGCCGTTCCTGCTGTTCTTCCCGCTTGGCGCTAAAGAACTCGGCGCTGGGCCATACCCCGGGCGGCCCGGTGCGCTGCATCATTTCTGCAAACAGCGCATCGTCTCCGCTCAGGGGGCGAGCCTCCATGAGGTTGGTGGCCACGGTGATGTCGTCGGTGGCCTCGCGGACGCACTCGTCGAGGGTACGTACGCTGTGGCCGACCTGATAGCGGATGTCCCACAGGGTCGTGAGGAAGGCAGAGATGGCCTCGCCGAAATCGGCATCCGGCTCCTGCCGGAACAGGAGCAGCAGGTCGATGTCGGAACCCGGATGCAGCTCGCCGCGTCCGTAGCCGCCGACCGCCACCAGGGTGGCACCGGCACGCTCCAGTCCGTGGTAACGCCACAGCGCCGCCAGGACACGATCGGCGATGGCGGCCCGCGCGCATACCAGGTCGGCCACATCGAACCCCTGGTCGAAGAGCTCATCGAGCTGCGCGTGCAGTGCGGCCACGGCCTCACGGGCCTGTTCCGCACCCGCCCACTGCGTCAGGGCCTGCAGGGCCGTGCTGTCCAGTCGCTCGTTCAGCGAGGCGGGCAGGGGCAGGACGGGCATCTCGCTCAGATGTCCTCGTCCGGGCGCAGGGTCAGGACCTCATACCCTTCCGGGGTGACCAGGATGGTGTGTTCCCACTGGGCTGACAGGCTCCGGTCCTTGGTCACCACGGTCCAGCCATCGCCCAGCAGCTTCACCTGGCGCTTGCCGGCGTTGATCATCGGCTCGATGGTAAAGGTCATGCCGGGCTCCAGTTCCAGCCCGGTCCCCGGTGTGCCGTAGTGCAGTACCTGCGGGTCTTCATGAAATTCCCGGCCGATGCCGTGGCCGCAGTATTCGCGCACCACGGAAAAGTTGCGCGACTCGGCCAGCTTCTGGATCGCGTGGCCAATATCGCCCAGCCGGACTCCCGGTTTGACCATGCGGATGCCGGTCACCATGCACTCGTAGGCC
>RFHG01000354.1 GCA_003696465.1 Gammaproteobacteria bacterium
CGACCTGCTGCGACGCAGCCGCCCCGTACTCGAGGCCGAGGCCTGGCACTGCCTGCAACAGCTGACACACGCATGGCAGCAGGTGGCCTATGCCCACGAACAACTGCCCGCGGAACACCTCGACCGGCTCGAGGCCTGCCGCCATGCCCTGCTGGAAACTCGGGCGGAGGAACCGGCATGACCCGCCGGACCATCTACCTGCTGCTGGGGGGGCTGTTGCTGATCCTGGTCGTCTGGATCATGGCCCATCTGCGGCCGGTCATCGTGACGGTCCCCGTCCCTCCGGGCGAGGAGGCGGTGCGCTGGCCCCTGCTGGCCCTGGAACGCTTTGTCGAACGCATGGGCGGCAGCAGCGCGCGCCTGACCGACCCCAGGGCACTGCGCCAGCACCCCGCGCCCGACGAAACCCTGATCATTCTCGAGGACGGCCCCCTGATCGCGCCGCAGGCACCGGAACTGCTGGCACGGGTCCGGGAAGGCGGGCGACTCATTATCGGCCTGCCCCGATCCGAGGCGGAAAACCTGCAGGGTGCCCGGCTGCCGATCTTCGAGGCCCTTCAGCTTGGCGGCCAGGCCCGGGACAAGTGCTCCGGGCAGAAAACGCTGGACACCGCCCTGACCGACGACAACGGAACCCCGCTGCAGCTGAAGATGGATGCCTGCCGCTGGATCATCAGCCTCGGGGGAGCGCCCGGCGCGCCCGCGCGGAACACGGTGGCCAAGCTGCTGGGCATGCGGGGAGAGGTGCTGGCGCGGGACAAGGATGGCGTACACCTGCTGCGCCGGCGGCTGGGCAAGGGGGAGATCATTCTGGCATCGGATCTTGCCTGGCTGGAGGGTACCCGACCGGGCGAGGCCAACCACGCCGAACTGATCTGGCGCCTGGTGGGCGACCGCCCCCGGGTACTGCTCATGGCCCGCCCGGACGCCCCGCCGCTGTACCGGCTGATCCTCGACCACCTGCCGCAGACCAGCGCCGTCCTGGCGCTGCTGCTTCTGGCTTGGCTGTGGCGCCGGACAGTACGCTTCGGGCCGCTGCTGCCCCCGCCCTCGGGCGAGCGGCGCAGCCTGGGCGAGCACATCGAGGCCGCCGGCCGCTACCTGTGGGAACAGCATGCCGAACAGGGCCTGCTGGAGTCGGTGCGGCGTCGCGTGTTGCGCACCCTGGCGCGACATCACCCGCAGAGCCGGCACCTTGACGACAATGCCCGCATCCTGTGGCTGGCGGAACGCGTCGACATGCCGCCCGAGACCGTACACCGCCTGCTGCATGGCAGCCCGCCGCACCAGCGGCACGAATTCACCCGCATCATCCAGCAACTGCAACGCCTCGAGGAGCAGATCCGAACATGACCATGGAAACCCCGCAACACGCCGCCGAGCGTATCGACGCCCTGCGCCGCGAACTGGCCCGGGCCATCATTGGCCAGCAGGAGATCATCGACCAGGTGCTGATTGCCCTGCTGGCCGGTGGCCATGTCCTCATCGAGGGGGTCCCCGGGCTGGGCAAGACCCTGCTGGTGCGCGCGCTTGCCCGCACCCTGTCCGGCCGTTTTGGCCGCATCCAGTTCACCCCCGACCTGATGCCCACCGATGTCACCGGCCATGTGCTCTACGACATGAAGGAAGGCCGCTTCACCATCCGGCGTGGACCGGTCTTCACCAACCTGCTGCTGGCCGACGAGATCAACCGCGCCCCGGCCAAGACCCAGTCGGCCCTGCTCGAGGTCATGCAGGAACAGCAGGTCACGCTCGAGGGCAAGCCCCTGGAGGTACCACAGCCGTTCATGGTGCTCGCCACCCAGAACCCCATCGAACAGGAAGGCACCTACCCGCTGCCCGAGGCCCAGCTCGACCGCTTCCTGCTCAAGCTGCTCATCGACTACCCGAGCGAAGACGAGGAACGCGAGATGATCGCCCGCATCAGCCGCAACCTGAGCAGCGAACGGCTCGATGTCGATGAGCTCGAGCCGGTACTGGAACCCGATGCCGTACTCGGACTGCGCCGGCTGGCCGCCGGGCTGGAGGTGGATTCGGCAGTCAACGACTACGCCGTGCGGCTGGTGCGCGCCACCCGCGACTGGCCGGGCATTGCCATTGGCAGCGGTCCGCGCGGCGCGCTCGCCCTGGTCCGTGCCGGCCGGGCCCGCGCCCTGATGGAGGGTCGGTCCTTCGTCACCCCCGACGACATCAAGTCGGTCGCCCTGCCGGCACTGCGCCACCGCATCCGCCTCACGCCCGAGATGGAAATCGAGGGCCAGACCGCGGATGCCGCACTGAACGACCTGCTCGAACGCGTGGAGGCCCCGCGTCAGTGACCGGCCCGCGCCCCCTGCCGCTGCCGGGCCCACGCCTGCTGCAGGCGCTCGGGCTGCTGGCCCTGCTCGGGCTGCCCCTGGCCTGGTGGCCGGCGCTGGCCGGAGGCTGGGGCCTGCTCGCCCTGATAGTGGCGCTGCTGGCCGGCCTCGACCTCTGGCGCCTTGCCCGGCTGCCCACACCCGAGGCACAGCGCCTGCTCGGCGAGGCGGCCAGCCTCGGCAACCCGCTGCCGGTGCGGGTCGTCCTGCACAACCTCCACGATCGCCCCCTCAAGCTGGACTGTCACGACCACCACCCTGCACCCTGCCTGATCGAAGGCATGCCGCAACTCGGCTGCACACTGCCGGCAAAAGGGGCATACCGCATCGAATATCGCATCACCCCCGAGGAACGCGGGGCACTGGAGTTTCCCGGCATCGAACTGCGCCTGCATGCCCCCTGGGGGCTGTGGTCCTGGCGCCGCTTCATTCCCCTGCGGCAGACCCTGCGCGTCTACCCCGACCTGACCCCGGTCGCCCGCTACACCCTGCTTGCAGCCGAGCGCCAGCTCGGCCGGATGGGCATCCGACTGCGCCGGCGGCGCGGCGAGGGCCAGGACTTCCACCAGCTGCGCGAATACCAGCATGGCGACCCGCTGCGCCAGATCGACTGGAAGGCCAGCGCCCGCCTGCGCCGGCTGATCTCGCGCGAGTACCAGCTCGAACGCGACCAGCAGATCGTTTTTCTGCTCGACTGCGGCCACCGCATGCGCGGGCGCGACGGCCTGCATTCGAACTTCGACCATGCCCTCAACGCCATCCTGCTGATGACCCATGTCGCCCTGCGCCAGGGCGATGCCGTGGGCCTGGCCAGCTTCAGCGGCAGCGCCCGCTGGCTGCCTCCCGGCAAGGGCCGGCTGGCCATGAGCCGCATACTCGATGCCCTCTACGACCTGCAGCCCACCCGCCAGGCACCGGACTATGCCGCGGCGGCCACCCGCCTGCTGCTCAATCAGCGGCGGCGGGCCCTGGTCATCCTCGTCACCAACCTGCGCGACGAGGATCCCGCCGAACTGCTGCCCGCCGTGCGCATGCTCCAGCGCAACCACCTGGTGCTGGTAGCCAGCCTGCGCGAGCCGGTCATCGACCGCCTGCGCAGCCAGCCCGTGGACGGCTTCGAAACGGCCCTGCGCCATGCGGCCGCCGAGGACTACCTGCAGCGCAGACAGCGAGCCATCGAATGGCTCGACGCCCATCGCGTGCTGCACCTGGACACCCCGCCGGCCCGTCTCGCCACCCGCCTGGTCAACCGCTATCTCGAGATCAAGGCCGCCGGGCAGCTCTGACGGGGCATCTACTGTCCCGGATGCGGTGCTTCATGGCACAATGCCATTCAACCGTTTTGGCAACGATATTCTTACTACAATGACGACCAGAGACGAAGCCGGACTGCATTCTCCACCCGATTACATCCCTGCCGATCTGCTGGCACAGGCCACACCGCTGCAGCTCGAGCGAGGCGAGCGGCTGTTCAGCGAGGGCGAGCCGGTACGGAATCTGTACTTTGTCCAGTCCGGAGAGCTCAAGGCCGTACGCGTCCAGGCCGACGGCACGCAGACCGTGATGATCCGCGCCCATGCCGGTGATTACTTCGCGGAATCCGCAATGGCAGTGGAACGCTACATTTGCCATGCCATGGCCGTGCGCAAGACCCGCCTGCTCGCCTTCCCTGCCGCAGCCTTCCGCCAGGCCCTTATGGATGATGGACATTTCTCGCTGGCCTTCTCGCTCGGCATGGCCGCCCATGCCCGGCGCCAGTGTTCCCGCCAGGAACGCTTGCGGCTCAAGCGGGCGCGTGATCGCATTCTGCACCTCCTGGTCTGCGAGGGCGGACCGGAGGGCGTGATCGAGTGGCCCACCTCGCTTGCCGAAATGGCAGAAGAACTGGGGCTGGAAGCGGAAACCCTCTATCGCACCCTGAGCGAACTCGAACGCGAGGGCATCCTTGCCCGCGACCGGCGACGCCTGCAGCTGCTCGATAAGGCGCCAGGGCAATCCTGATTTCAATCATGTTTTTGCCTGTAATCGCCATGAAATACTCCCCCGTCATGCCACCCCTCGGTGGCATTTACGACGACCACAACCTTTCCAATCCGATGGGGGATTACCATGAAACAGGCAATGACCGTCTTGACCCTGGCCAGCATGGCCACCGTACTGTCCCAGCCCGTGTTTGCGGCCGGGGCAAGCGAGGACCTGGCTCATCTCTATGGCCAGTTGCGCGTCAGCATCGACAACCATTCCGGTGACTGGGCTGCAGGCCAGGACGGCACTTCCATCGTCAGCAACGCCTCGCGCCTCGGCGTCAAGGGCCACTATCCCGCCGGCATCCTGAATGCCAATCTCATCTACCAGGCCGAAGTGCGCTACGAGACCACGGACTCGGTCAATGGCACTGCCAGCAAGCAGCTGGAGTTTCGTGAAGGCTATGCCGGCCTGGCCAGCAAGCAGTGGGGACGAGCCCGGCTGGGCCGCCTGAGTGTGGCCTACAAGACCACCCTGACCAAGATCGATCCGTGGAACGATAATGCGCCGCAGTCACGCGCCTCGGGTCGCCAGGGGTCTTCCGAGCTGCATTCGAGCTACTTCAACAACGCAGTGGACTACGTTACCCCGAAGATTGCCGGCGGCCTGACCGCATCGGTCTGGATGGCCAGCGAGTTCAACAACAGTACAAAGCCGCTGCACAACACGGGCACCCTGAGCAACTTTACCGGCGGTCGCGCAGCCGGCGCCGGGATTCGCTGGAACAAGGGCCCGCTTTTCCTCAGCGCCGATTACATCGACATCAATGCCGATGCTATTGGAAGCCCCAATCTTGCGAACGATAGTGGCTGGCAGGTGGGTGCCCGCTACAAGATCGGTGCCTTCTCTGTGGCCGGCCTGTACGAAGATGTGAAAAAAATCGGCCTCGGCAAGAATGCCTATGTCAACGGCATCTACAAGGTCGGCAAGACACGCATCATCGCCACCTACGGCACCAACAAGGATGCAGCTCAATACGGCAACAAGGACTGGCGTACTGCCACCATCGGGGCCAAGTACAGCCTGCCGCACAAGTCCGAGCTGTTCGCCGCGTTCGTCAACAAGAAAAACACCACCGACAGCCTGACCTACAACACCTTCACGGTCGGCCTGAACGCCAAGTTCGGCTACTGATTCCGGCGGCCGTGGCCGCATGAAGTGAAAGCTCGGGGCCGGGCCGCATACCCATGCGGTTCGGCCCCTTTCCCCTACCGCAAGCCCTATCGGAGACTCCGCGCATGATCCAGCAACCGAAAATTCCTCGCGCATGGCACATCGCCCTCTGTCTGCTCCTGCTCGGACTGCTGGCACCCGTTTCCAGCACCCTGGCAGCGCCCTCATTCCTGGTCGATGCAGACTGGCTTGCCGAACACAAGAATGACCCGAACCTGGTCATCCTCGAAGTACGCTATTATCCCCACCGCTACTACACCATCGGACATATCCCCGGCGCCATTCAGGTCCAGCGATTCAAGGACCTGGGCGACAACCATGCCACGCCGCTGATGCGCTTCCCTTCACGCGAGGCCTTTCAGGCCACCCTGCGTCGCTGGGGCGTCAACGACGATTCCACCCTGGTCCTGTACGACGATTCCCGAACCGCACTGACTTCGCGTCTGTATTTTCTGCTCGCGCTTTACGGCTTCGACATGAACCGGGTCAAGATACTCGATGGGGGGACCATCGAATGGACCGCATTCGAGGAACTGAGCAAGGAACCGGCCCACCCCCAGCCCGGCAACGTCCATCTCAAGCCGGCCAACCCGCGCATGTTCGTGGAATGGACCGATGTCTATGATGACGTGGTCTCCCGTCGGGATCCGGACATTGTCCTGCTCGACGCCCGTCCCCATCCGCACTACACCGGCGAGGTCATCAAGCATGCAGTCCGGGGAGGGCATATTCCCGGCGCCATTAATATCGTTTCTCTGGACGGCACCGACCCGGAGTCGCAGAAATGGCTTTCGGATGACGAACTGAAGGAAATGTACGCGCAACTTCCCCGCGACAAGACCATCTATGTCTACTGCCATGACGGATTCCGCATGAGTCTGGCCTGGCTGCAGCTTACTCATCTGGGCTTCAAGGATGTACGCCTGTACAACGGCGGCTGGGCACACTGGGGCAATGCGCTGGCCCTGCCGGTGGTCGAGGGCGAAGAGCCGTTCGACGACAACTTTGCCCTCTAGCCTCGGGCGCACAGGCCTTGGATAACCGCCCCTGCCACGCCTCCCTCGGCGATGGCAGGGGCACCGGGATGCGCTGATGCTCGTGCCCCGCCACAATAGTCATGCTACAAATGTGGCTGACCTTTCACCCGGGGAAAACAACAAATGACGGACGCCACCAGCAACCCGTACGCATCCCCGAACAGCATCCTCGAGACCAGCGAGGGAGGCTACGCCAACCTCTCCATCTGCACCCCGAGCGGGCGCTTGGGGCGTATGCGCTTCCTGGTGTACACCTTTGGTGTCTTGCTTAGTGGGTTGCTGCTGGCCAGCATCCTGCTAACCATTGCCATGGCGGCCATGGGTGTGTCCATGGATCCGGCGACCATTAGGGCCGATGGTCTGCCCACCGCCCTGAATATTCTGCCCTCTTTTATGCTTGGCATGGCGGTCATCAACCTGTTCCTCAGCATCAAGCGCCTGCACGACCTCGACATGAACGACTGTTGGGTGCTGGTGCTCGTGGTGCCCCTGCTGAATAGCCTCTTCTCACTCTACCTGCTGCTGGCACCCGGCACCGACGGCCCCAACCGTTTCGGCCCGCCCCCGCCCCCGAACAGCGGTGCGGTCAACTTCTTCGGCTGGATCATCATCCTGCTCTACATCCTGGCCCTGCTGGGCATCATCGCCGCAATCGTGGTGCCGATGATGGCCGGTGGCCCCAACATGTAGCACACGGCTTCGACACAAGCCGCGCACAGAGCCCCGGCCCGGTGCCGGGGCTCTGTCTTTCGGGCGGCTACAGTCAGCGCCGATCGAGGGTGAGGAAGGTCAGCGACCAGGGGTTGTCGGCATCGGGCAGCATGAAGTCCCGCTGCACCACCTTCCAGTCGCGGCTGGACCACTCGGGGAAACGGGCGTCACCTTCCGGACGGCTGTCGATGAGGGTCAGGTAGAGCCGGTCCGCTAGCGGCAGGGCCTGTTCGTAGATCCGGGCACCACCGATGATCATGATTTCTTCCGGGTCTTCCTGCCTTGCGCGCTCCAGCGCGGCCTCCAGCGAATCCACCACCTCACAGCCCTCGATGGCCAGATCGGGCTGGCTGCTGACCACGATGTTGAGCCGGCCGGGCAGCGGCCGGCCGATGGATTCGCAGGTACGCCGCCCCATGATCACCGGCTTGCCCAGGGTGATGCGCTTGAAGTGGGCCAGGTCCGCCGGCAGGTGCCAGGGCATGGCATTGTCCTGGCCAATGACGCCATTGGCGGCGACGGCGGCAATGAGTGCAATGCGGGGGGACTGACTCATGGTTCAGCTTCTCGGCATGTTGCGACCATAGAAGATCTCGGCCATCTCGTGCCTCAGCAGGGCCTCGATGCGGGCCAGCTCTTCCTCGTTGAACCCCTCCTTGCCGACGCCGAACAGGTAGTTGTCGATGTCGAACTCCTTGAGCAGCATCTTGGTGTGGAAGATGTTTTCCTGATACACGTTCACGTCCACCATCTGGTAGCGGGCGCGGGTGTCCTCGCTGAGAAAGTTCTGGATCGAATTGATCTCGTGGTCGATGAAGTGCTTGTGGCCATGGATGTCGCGGGTAAACCCGCGCACCCGGTAATCGGTGATGACGATATCCGAATCGAAGCTGTGGATGAGGAAGTTGAGTGCCTTGAGCGGGGAGATGCGGCCGCAGGTGGAGACATCGATATCGGCGCGGAAGGTGGAGATGCCGTGATCGGGGTGCGTCTCGGGGTAGGTGTGCACCGTGATGTGGCTCTTGTCCAGGTGTGCGGCGATGGCATCGGGCAGGGGGCCCGGCTCCTCCTCGTTGGAGAGCTCGCGGGCCAGCACCGGCTCCTCCGAGATCAGCATGGTCACGCTGGCGCCCTGGGGGTCGTAGTCCTGGCGCGAGATATCGAGGATGTTGGCGCCGATGATGTGTGCCACTTCGGTAAGGATGGCGGTCAGGCGCGAGGCGTTGTAGGCCTCGTCGATATAGGCAATGTATTCCTCGCGGTGGCGGCGTGACTCGGCATAGCAGATGTCGTAGATGTTGAAGCTCAGGGTCTTGGTCAGGTTGTTGAACCCGTGCAGCTTGAGCTTCTTGTCGAATCGTTCCACCACGGCCGCATCCCCGTGAAAAAAGGCCGGCAATTCTACCCCTGCACGCGCGAGCGGAAAACCCCGTCAGCAGCGATCGGCAATGGGCGGGTGATGGATCATCTGCACCACCACGCCCTCCGGATCCAGGCAGTAGAAACTGCGTGCCCCGTCCCGGTGGGTACGCGGCGGCTTGAAGATCTCCACTCCGTTGGCCACCAGGAAGTCGTACCAGAGATCCACGTCCTCGGCACGGCGCAGGATGAAGCCGATGTGGTCCAGCCGCTGGCCCTCGCCCGCGGGGCCGGAGGCACGGTGCAGGGCCAGGTTGTCGTTGCCCGAGGTGAGATAGAGGTTGTCCGGGTCGGGCTGCCATTCCACCCGCATGCCCAGCAGGTCGCAGTAGAAATGACGGCAGGCCTCGAGATCCTGCACGAACAGCGCCACATGGCGCATGCCGGCGGTTGCCGGCGGCCTTTGTTCACTCATGCCTGTTCTCCAGCGAATACCTTGTTCAGGGCGGCCACCGCAGCCGCCTCGCCAAACCCCCGCTGCATGGCCAGCGACAGGGCCATCGAGCCGTTGCCGATGAGCGTGTCGTGGAAGCTGCAGAGCGCGAAATCCGATACCTGCTCCTGCTCCGCGCGCAGGGCACGGATCAGGGCCCAGCCGGTGGCATAGCCCATGGGCACGGTGGGCGAAAGGCTGTACCAGGTCAGTTCGGCACGCGCCTCGGCCTCGCCGAAGCCGAGCTGCTCGCGCAGCAGGCGCACGCCGGCCTCGAAGCCGTCGCCCTCGCCACAGTGCAGATCGACATCGATGCACACGCGCAGGGCCCGCCACAGCCGGTCGTGCAACAGCACCAGGCGCGAATCGGGGTCGGCCAGAAATCCCTGCTCCTGCATGAGCTCCTCGCAGTACAGCGCCCAGCCCTCGTACAGGGTGGCCGAGGGATTGAGCAGGCGCGGCAGGCTGCGCGAGACAAAGCGGCTGTTGGCCGTGACGAACTGGAGGTGATGCCCGGGCCAGGCCTCGTGCACGCAGGTATGGTCGATGGCCAGCTCGTGGTGCTCGCCCAGTGCGGCATCATCGGCGGGAGGCGTCACCCAGTACCAGCCCCGCTGTTCGGGGTCATTGGGTGCCGGATCGACATAGGCGGCAAACGGAATCTGATGGCGCAGCCAGGCCGGCGTCTCGGTGACCTGCAGCGTGGTGCGTGCCGGCAGGCTGACCAGACGGTGCTGCTCCAGGAAGGCGTGCGCCGCCGCCATGCGCTCCCGATACCGGGCCAGCAGTTCCTCACGCGGCGGATGCCGCTCGCGCAGGGCGGCCAGTGCCGCCTGCCAGTCGTCGTGTCCGTGCAGCGCGCGGCAGGTCTCGGCCAGTTCGGCGCGGGTGCGTTCCGCCAGCGCCTCGCCAAAACCGCGCAGTGTCTCGGGCGTCACATCGAGAAAATGCCGGTAGCGCAGCAGGCGGCGGAAATGCCGCTCGCCACAGGCCACCTGACCTGCGGCCTCGGGGCGCACCCCCTGATCGAGAAAGGCTGCAAACTCCTCCAGCGCCGTGGCCGCATCGGCCAGCAGGGCATGCCGCTCGCGCAGCGATTGCAGCTTCGGGTGCCGCTCCAGATCCCGCAGCCAGGCAGCACCCGCGCGCGCCTCGGCAACGGCCGCCTCGAGCCAGGGCAGGGGCACCAGGTCCGGGGTCTGCCCCAGCAGGGCGCGGGCATCACGCAGGTAGTCGGGGATGGCAGCCAGCCGGCCCGCCAGCGCCGCGGTCAGGTCCTCCACCGGGCGAATGAACAGCTGATGAATGGCCGAAAGCGGCAGGTAACGGGTCGGGTCATGGAAGCGCCAGTCGGAATCACGCAGCTCGTGGTTTTCCAGCAGGGCCGCGCCGTAGGCCAGGCGGAAATCGATCTGCCGGTCGGCATCCAGGGCGTCGAAGTCCAGCGCGTCCAGCGCCGCCAGCAGCATCTCGTTGAGCCCGGTCAGAGCCCGGATATCGTCATCACCGAACGGGGCCAGACGATCCTCGAAGCCCGCCACGCCGGCCTCCACCGCCGCCTCCGGATGATGCCGGAACCAGGCCTGATAGTACTCTGCAAGGAGCCGGTCGAAGGACTCGGCCACGCTCACGCACAGGCCTCCCGGATCTCGAAATCGTGGGTGATCTCGGCCGTCTTGCCCAGCATGATGGAGGCCGAACAGTACTTCTCGGCCGAGAGGTTCACTGCCCGGGCCACCCGTTTCTCGTCCAGGCCGCGGCCGGTGACGATGAAGTGCACATGAATCCGGGTGAAGACCTTCGGCTCGCTTTCGGCCCGCTCGGCCTCGATCTCCACCTCGCAGTCGGTGATGTCCTGCTTCATTTTCTTCAGGATCAGCACCACATCGAAGCTGGTGCACCCGCCCAGGCCCAGCAGCAGCATCTCCATGGGGCGAATCCCCAGATTGCGCCCGCCAAGATCCGGAGCCCCGTCCATGACCACCGAATGGCCGCTCCCGGATTCGCCGACGAAGCTCATGTGGTCGAGCCACTTGACTCTTGCCTTCATCACATTCCTCGAAATTGGTTGTCGACAAGGCCCGCTGCCTTGCATACACTCGTAAAATCGCCTCTTACCTGACAAGGGATCGCGACCCGCAATATGGAAGGCTTCAAGATCACACCGCCGAAGACCGACCCGGCAATCGAGCGCTTCCTCGAGCATTGCCACATGAAGACCTACCCGGCGCGTACGGTCATCATCCATGCGGGCGACAAGCCGGACACGCTGTACTATATCACCGGCGGTTCCGTCACCGTAATGATCGAGGACAAGAACGGCCACGAGATGGTGCTGGCCTACCTCAACAAGGGCGACTTCTTCGGCGAGATGGGGCTGTTCGACGAATCCGCCCGCAGCGCCTGGGTCATTGCCCGCACCGAATGCCAGCTGGCCGAGATCCACTACGACCAGTTCCGCCAGCTGGCCCACCAGGACCCCGACATCCTGTTCCGCCTGTCGGCACAGATGGCCACCCGCCTGCGCGAGACCAGCCGCAAGGTGATCGACCTGGCCTTCGTCGACGTGGCCGGGCGCATCGCCCATACCCTGCTGGAGCTGGCCCGCCAGCCCGACGCCATGACCCACCCCGACGGCATGCAGATCCGCATCACCCGCCAGGAGCTGGCCAAGATCGTCGGCTGCTCGCGCGAGATGGCCGGCCGCGTGCTCAAGGAGCTGGAGGAAAAGGGCCTGATCACAGCCCGGGGCAAGACCATCGTCGTCTTCGGCACCCGCTGAAAATCTCCCGCCCGAGCCCTTGATTTCGCTTGCCGGTGGTGGCAGAATGCCCGCCCTTTGATGGATCCTGCTGGGTCGTCAGCCAGAGATTTCGGAGAGAACCATGTCACGAGTGTGTCAGGTAACCGGGAAACGCCCCATGACCGGCAACAATGTTTCCCACGCCAACAACAAGACCAAGCGTCGCTTCCTGCCCAACCTGCACGAGCACCGCTTCTGGGTCGAGAGCGAGAACCGCTGGGTCAAGCTGCGCGTCTCCACCAAGGGCATGCGCATCATCGACAAGAAGGGCATCGACGCCGTGCTGGCCGAAATGCGTGCCCGTGGCGAGAAGGTCTGAGGAGAGCCGTCATGCGTGAAAAGATTCGTCTCGTGTCATCCGCCGGTACCGGCCACTTCTACACCACGACCAAGAACAAGAAGAACATGCCCGAGAAGATGGAGATCAAGAAGTACGATCCCGTCGTGCGCAAGCATGTGATCTACAAGGAAGCCAAGATCAAGTAACGCCACACCGGCATGTTGATTCGCAAGGGCCCGCCATGCGCGGGCCCTTCTCGTTGGGGTGCAGGAAGGACGGGGGCTCAGGCGTTGATGGCGGTCACCAGCCAGCGCTCGTTCTCGTGGCGCAGGCGGGTGATGCCGGCATTGCGTACCTGGATGCGGTACATGGAGGCGGGAGGCGCCTCGAGCACATGCACCAGGGCAGCACGGATAACCCCGGCATGGGCCACCACCAGCACCCGCTCGCCGCGGTGGATGCGCACCAGCTCTTCCAGGGCCTCGGCCACCCGCTCGACAAAGCCATTCAGGTCTTCCGCGCCCTGCGGGCGGTTGGCCACCGGATCTGCATGGAAGGCCGCCCACTCCTCCGGCCAGCGGGTCTGCACCTCCTCGTGGGTACAGCCCTCCCAGCGGCCGAACCCGACCTCCTTGAGCCGCTCCTCCACGGAAAGCGGCAGGCCATGCTGGCCGGCCACCTCCTCGGCAAAGGCGCGGCAGCGCTGCAGTGGCGAGGTCACCACTGCATGCCAGGGCGATTCCGCATGTTCGGAAACGCGGGCCCGCATCTGCGCCCAGCCCCACTCGCTCAGGGGGTCATCGACGCCGTGGCCGCGGTAGGCCCGGCCACCCACGGGCTCGCCGTGGCGAATCAGTTCCAGTTCGGTCAGCATGTCCGTCAGAGCAGGTTGGCAATGGTCATCAGGGCCAGCACCACGATCCACACCGCCAGCGCCCGCAGCAGCATGTGGCTCACCAGCTCGGTGACCAGGGCCACGCCACGGGCATCCAGCTCATCGCCCAGGTAACGCTCCAGATGAATGGAGGCCAGCCCCGATTCCACCAGCAGATGGCGATTGAGCGCGGGCAGCTCGTCCAGCGGCGCCCACAGGCGTTCGCGCAGGGCGGCAATCACGCCATCCAGACTGCCCGCCACGCCGTAGGCCAGGGCCGCGAGGTGCGCCGGCAGCCAGTCGAGCAGCCCCAGGAAACGGCAGGCGGCGGCATGAAAGCCGGGGCCGACCCAGTCCGGGTGGCGCGCCAGCTCGTGCAGCAGGCGGTAACCGGCCGCCCCCACCGGGCCCAGCAGCAGGAACCAGAAGATGACCCCGAACCAGCGATGTTCCGCCTCGCTGAAGGCCGCACCGACGATGCCGCGCACGCGGTCTGCGGCCGACTCGGGCAAGGGCTCGTCTCTGAGCGCCCGCCAGGCCTGCTCGATGCGCTGCGCGTCATCCACCGCGCAGGCCTCGACGAAGCGGTTGAGGTCCTCGTCCAGATCGCGCCCAAAGGAGAGCACCAGCACGCTGACCGCAAACACCAGCCAGGGCAGCCCCAGCAGCCACCCGTCCAGCAGATCGCTCACTGCCGCGACAACCACCAGCGGCGGCAGCAGCACCAGCAGCACGCCCAGAAGCCCGTCCATGTCGCCCAGGCGGCGGGCCCTGTCCGACAGCCAGCGCACATGGTCGCCAAAGGCGGACAGGGCACGCCAGGGCTCGAACAGACTGGTGAAGTGTTCCAGGAACAGCGCCAGCAGCAGGCTGAGAAAGGTCATCGGGCAGGACTCCGGAAGGGTCGCATTGTGCTTGTTTGAAGCAGAAAGATTACCCTGCCGGCGAAGGCTTTTCCAACCGGGCGGCCAGGAGCCCCCAGTCGAAGGCCGGCCCGGGGTCGGTCTTGCGCCCGGGCGCAATGTGCTCGTGGCCGGTGATGCGCTCCGGGCCGAGCGCCGGATAGGCCGCAAACAGCGCCCTCAGCACCTGCTCCAGCCGATCGTACTGAACCGCCTCGTAGGGCAGCTCGTCGGTCCCCTCGAGCTCGATACCGATTGAGAAGTCGTTGCACCGCTCGCGCCCCTCGTGACAGGACACCCCGGCATGCCAGGCCCGCAGGTGGAAGGGCACGAACTGCGTGATGGCCCCGGTACGCTCGATCAGCAGATGGGCCGAGACACGCAGGTCCCGCACCGTGTCCAGATACGGATGCACACCCTGCGGGACATCGTTGCAGAACAGCCGCTCCACCCAGCCGGTGCCGAACTCGCCCGGCGGCAGACTGATGTTGTGCAGCACCACGAGATCGATGGCGCAATCGGTCGGGCGGGCATCATGATTGGGCGAGGGCACGAAGCGCACCCCCTCCCCCAGCAGCAGCCCGCTGTTCCGGTCCACCTTCACGGGGCCTCCTCCGGCGGCCGGGCCAGCAGCGCATCCAGGGCCTCATTGAGGCGCTGCGGCAGCGGCTCGGCCTGCAGGGCGCCATGATAGGCACCATCGCGCCACACGAACAGTGCCGGCAAATGAAACACCTCCAGCTCCTGCACCAGCCCGCTCTCGGCCACGGCATCGGCCTCGAATACCTGAATGTCCGGACGCAGCCCGCGCAGACCCTCCAGCGCCGCGCGCATGGCCTTGCAGCTGCCGCAGGCAGGCGCTGTCAGAATCAGGATCGCCACACCCGGCGTCTCCTCCATGCGCTGATGCAGGTCGAACTGGGTCAGCCGCGGAAATGGGGCAGGAACTTTTGCGGTAGAATTCGCGTCCATTGCGCCAATGCTAACCCAGCCGCGGGGGCACTGCCCATGAAACTGCTCAAGGAACTGTTCGAAAACAATCGCCAGTGGGCCGAGCAGGTGGAACGCGACCACCCCGGTTTCTTCGAGGCCCTGTCCCGGCAGCAATCCCCCGATTATCTGTGGATCGGCTGCTCCGACAGCCGCGTACCCGCCAACGAGATCGTGGGCATGCTGCCGGGCGAGCTGTTCGTGCACCGCAATGTCGCCAACGTGGTGGTACAGACCGATTTCAACTGCCTGTCCGTGCTGCAGTATGCGGTGGAGGTGCTGGGAGTCAAGCACATCATCGTATGCGGTCATTACGGCTGCGGCGGGGTCAAGGCCGCCCTGACCAACAATCGCCATGGCCTCATCGACAACTGGCTGAGCAGCATCAAGGACATCTACGCCAAGCACCAGGCACAGTTCGAGCAGCTCGACGAGGATTCCCGTCTCGACCGCCTGTGCGAACTCAATGTCATCGAGCAGGTACACAACGTGTGCCGCACCACCATCGTCCAGGATGCCTGGGACCGTGGCCAGGAGCTCTCCGTGCATGGCTGGATCTACGGCATCGACGACGGCCGTCTGCGCGACCTCAACACCGTCGTGACCGGCAAGGACCAGCTCGAACAGATCTTCCGCTTCGAGGACTGACAGGGACAGCCCGCCCCGGCTGCGGTAAAATCCCCGCGATCCCATTCGCCTCAGGAGCGCAGCAGCATGAAGATCCTCGTCGTGGGCGGCGGTGGCCGCGAACATGCCCTGGCCTGGAAGATCGCGCAGTCACCCATGGTGAGCA
>RFHG01000355.1 GCA_003696465.1 Gammaproteobacteria bacterium
AAAGCGAAACCGCTGCGGATCACCCTGCTCGGCCAGGCGCGCCAGGGCCGGCCCTCCGGGATACCCCAGGCCGAGCAGCTTGGCGGTCTTGTCGAAGGCCTCGCCCACGGCATCATCCAGACTCTGCCCCAGCACCCGATAGCGTCCCAGACCACGCACCTCGACCAGCAGGGTATGCCCTCCGGAAACCAGCAGGGCCAGAAACGGAAATGCCGGCGCCTCGTCCTCCAGCATCGGCGCCAGCAGATGCCCCTCCATGTGATGCACCCCGAGCACCGGCAGCCCCCAGCCCATGCCCAGGCCGCGCGCGGTCATGGCCCCGGCCAGCAGGGCGCCCATCAGCCCCGGGCCCGCGGTGTGGCAGACGCCGTGCAGGTCCGTGCCCTGCAGCCCGGCCTGGGCCAGCGCCTCGCGCACCAGCGGCACCATGCGCCGCACATGGTCACGCGAGGCCAGCTCGGGCACCACGCCACCATATTCGGCATGCGCCTCCACCTGACTGTGCAGCGCATGCGCCAGCAGACCGGCCTCGGTGTCGTAGATCGCCACCCCGGTCTCGTCGCAGGAACTCTCGATACCCAGTACGCGCATGCACTCGCCTCCATGAAGGGCCGCCGATTATAGCCGCAACCCGGGTCCCGCAGCGCCGACCACTGGCATTGGCCGACCGGCCTGCCTACACTGGACCGACCCGGAAGGAAGGCACGCATGCAGCCACTGGCACTCATCGACGGACTGGGTCGCGCCACCCTGCAGGCCGCGCATCAGCTGGCGGCACTCCTCCGGTTTGCCCACGAGGCCCTGCGCCCGGCACGACTGAAGGACACCTGGACGGATCCGGCCCGGCGTGGCGCCGTGGCCACGCAGCTCATCTTCAGCGGCATCGACGCCCTGCCGCTCACGGTCCTGCTGGCACTCGCCGCAGGCTTCGCCCTCGGCAGCGAGCTGATTGCCCTCATCGACCCCCTCACTGATGATCGCCAGACCCTGGACATACTGGTCAGCTTCATCGGACTGGAGATCGCCCCCCTGCTCACTGCCTTCCTCCTGATTGCCCGCTCGGGCACCGCCATGGCGGTTGAGCTCGCCAACATGAGTCACAACCGCCAGCTGGAAGGCCTGCAATTGCTGGGCGTGGATCCGATCGCCGTGCTTGCCACCCCGCGCCTGCTGGCCCTGGCACTGGCGCAGCTCGGGCTGTCGATCCTGTTCGCTACCCTGGCACTGGGCAGCGGCATTGTCTTCGCCGCACTGGGCGAGAGCATCAGCCTGTTCCGGCTGTTGCCCATGCTGCCGGCTGCCGTTCCGGTCGAGGCACTGGTGCTTTTCGTGCTGCGCAACCTCCTCTACGGACTGGTCATTGCCGCCGCGGCCTGCCACCAGGGCATGAGTTGCGGCCGGCTGGGGACCGAGGTTCCGCAGCATGCCCAGCGTGCAGTGGTCGGCGCGCTGCTGACCATCTTCGTCCTCGACGGCCTGTTCGCCATGGGGTCACTCGCATGAGCCCATACGCCCTCGAGACCCGTCATCTCATGCTGCCGGGCGGTGTGGCAAAGGTGCCCGACCTGCAGCTGGAACCGGGTGACTGCCTGCTGGTCATCGCCGACGAACCAGGCAGGGCGCGCCGGCTTTCCCGCTGCCTGGCCGGACTCGAACCGCCCGAGAGCGGCCACATCGAGCTTGCCGCAACCGGTGCGCCGCTGCCGGCCACCTGGCTGGAACCCGGCATCGAACCCTTGGCCAGCCTCAGCGTGCGCGAGAACCTCCTGCTGCCGGCCTGGCACCACGGCCTGCCGGCCGCCCACGTCGAGGAGCGGCTGGCGCTGCTCTACCCGGACGACCGCCTGCTCGCCGACGACCGCCTGCTGCCGGAGCGGCTGGACGCGATGGAACAGCGGCGGCTCGTGCTGGCACGCGCCCTGCTGCTCGGCCCGGTACTGCTCAGCCTGCACCACCCGCTGGCCGGCCTGCCGGCCCGTCAGCGCCTGGCACTCGCCGACTGGTTGCGCGGATGCGCCCGACAACTCGGCACGGTGCTGCTCATGTCACTTGAGGAGCCGCTGCTGGGTGCCCATATCCCGGCCCCGCTGCTGCTGATTGATACACACGACAGCGCCCTTTTCGAACACTGGCAGGCCCTGCTGGACAGCCCCCTCCCCGCGGCGCAGGATATTCGGCAGGAACTGTCCCGGCTCTGCAGCCCGCTCCGGGAGAAGAAGACACGGCCATGACCGAACCCGAACCACAACGCCGCCTGCACTACATTCATCGCCTGGGGCCGCGGGCCCGGGAGCGCCTTGCCGGCCTGTTCGTGCTGACGGCCATTCTGCTGCTGGCCCTGGCCGTGATCGGTCGTGCGCATACCGCTCACCTGTTCGAAAAGCGGGTGCACTACCAGGCCGTGCTGCGCAATGCCCAGGGGCTGGGGCCGGACTCCCGGGTGCGCGTGGCCGGCATCGAGGTCGGCCAGGTCAGCGACTTCCGGATCGACGAACAGAACCGCATTTACCTGCAGTTCTATGTCTACAAGCGCTACCAGCCCATGCTGCGGCGCGACTCCTGGGGCAGCCTGTCGCGCACGGCCCTGATCGGCGACGCCTTCCTCGACATCCACGCCGGCTCGCCCGAATACCCCATCCTGAAGGAAGGCGACTGGATTCCGATCGTCGAACCGATGACGCCCGACCAGCTGATGGAGAAGGCCAAGCCGGTGGTGGAGGATCTGCAGAAGACCATCCATCGCGTGGCCAGCCTGCTCGACCGGATCGATCCCGACACCGTGGCCAGTGGCAGCCGCGACCTGGCCGCCGTGTTGTCCGACCTGCGTGCGGCCAGCGCCGAAATCCGGGCCGGGCGCGGCGCCATCGGCCGCGCGGTCTACGACCGCAGGCTGGCCGACGACCTGTCGCGCAGCATGGCCGGCCTGGCCAGCAGCATGGAACAGCTCGACCAGCGGCTGACCCAGCTTGGGCCGGTACTCGAGGAGGTACGCGGTGCCAGCGCGCAGACCCGACAGCTGGCCGGGCAGATGAACGAGGCGATGCGCGTGGTCAACACCGAGTTGCAGCAACTGCCGGAGATCGTCAGTCGCATGCAGCTCCTGCTGGCGGACACCGAACGCACCCTGCAGGCCATCCAGCGCATCTGGCCGCTGTCCGATGCCGTGCAACCGGACAGCGGCGAACTGCTCATCGAGCCGGGGCAGGGCGAATGACCCGCAGCCCGCTCATCATTGCCCTGCTCTGTGCCCTTCTGGCCGGCTGCGTCAGCAGCCCCGACTCGCGCCCGCGCGGCCTGATCGAGGCTGAACAGCAACTCGGCCAGGGCGCCCGGGCCTTCCGCGACGACGACTACCGCAGTGCCGCCGCCCTGTTTCGCCGGGCGCTGGACTATTACCGGAGCATCGACGACGCCCATGGCCAGGCCCTGGCCCTGATCAACCTGGCCGAGACCGCGCTGGCGGTGGACGACCGAACGGCCGTGCGCCAGCATCTTGCAGCACTGGCGCAGCTGCAGCCGCGTCTGGGGGAGTCGCAACTCGAGCGCCGCATCGGTCTGCTCCGGGCACGCCTGCTGCTGCGCGAGGGGCATCCTGCGGAGGCCGCCCGTCTGCTCGACAGACTGCTTGCCGACACCGAACCCATCGCCAGCAAGCCTGGCCTGCTGCATCTGGCCCTGCTCGCCCGGCGCACAGAGGCCGCCCTGGCGGAAAACGACCTCACCACGGCACAAACCCTGTTGCAGCAACTGGCACCTGCCCTTGAGCGTGATGCAACCCCATCCGGGCTGCGGGCCCGCATCCTGCGCCTGCAGGCTGCACTGCACGCGCGGCAGGGCGATCCGGCCGGGGCAGAAATCCTGCTGCAGCAGGCCCTGACCCTGGCGCATCGCAGCCGCAACCGCCCGGCCATTGCCGCCACCCTGGAAGAACTGGCCGACCTTGCCCTGAAAAGGAAACAGCCTGCGCGCGCGGCGGAGCTGCTGGAACGGGCCCTGCCGGTGCGCTCGCGGCTGCTCGACCAGGCCGCCCTGCGCCGCGATCTGGAACGGCTCGATCGTCTGTATGCGCAACTCGGCGACGAGACCGCCCGCAGGCGTATCCGCGCCGCCCTGGCGCAGCTGCCCGCATCGGGCGAAGGCGCACGGCCGGAGCTACCCGCACAGGCACACTGATTTTTGCAATTTCACGGTCGATCGCTATAATGCGCGGTTCTCCGACGGCCCTGCCGTCCGTGAGGCCGTGCCCGGGCACGGCCGCAACCGAACAACCGAAACGAAGGTGATTACATGCCCAGCGTACGCGTCAAGGAAAACGAGCCGTTCGACATCGCCCTGCGCCGCTTCAAGCGCACCTGCGAAAAGGCCGGCGTCCTCGCCGAGGTCCGCCGCCGCGAGTACTACGAGAAGCCCACCGAAGTGCGCAAGCGCAAGAAGGCCGCAGCCGTCAAGCGCCATGCCAAGCGCCTGGCAAAGGAAATGGCCCGTCGCACACGCCTGTACTGATAGGTAACGCCCCGTGCCCGCTGCAGCCTCACCGCTCAAGGAGCGCATTACCGAGGACATGAAGGCCGCAATGCGTGCCAAGGACAGTGCACGCCTTGGCACCATTCGCCTGATCCTCTCCGCGATCAAGCAGGTCGAGGTTGATACGCGCAAGGACCTGTCCGACGAGGACATCCTTGCCATCCTCGACAAGATGGCGAAGCAGCGGCGCGAATCGATCGAACAGTACGACAAGGCCGGGCGTGACGACCTGGCCGGCAAGGAACGCGCCGAACTGGAAATCATCCAGTCCTATCTGCCCGAACAGCTGTCCGAGGCCGAGATCGACGCCCTGATCGACGCTGCCATCAGCGAGACCGGCGCCAGCGGCATGAAGGACATGGGCAAGGTGATGGGGCTGCTCAAGCCCAAGATGCAGGGCCGGGCGGACATGGGTGCGGTAAGCGCCCGGGTCAAGGCCCGCCTCTCCTGAATACCCGGCCGTCCGGAAGCCGCGGGCGGCCCCGAACCCGCAGGTGACTCATGGCCAACCCGATGCAGTTCCTCGAGATCCCGCGCATGGACCCGGCAAAAAAGCCGGCCCAGGAGCGCGTCATCGAGTTCCGCGAGATCTACGGCAGCTTCGACCCCGAACAGGCCTCGGCCCAGGCCGGCCGCTGCCTCGCCTGCGGAAACCCCTATTGCGAGTGGAAGTGTCCGGTCCACAACTACATTCCCAACTGGCTCAAGCTGGTGGCCGAGGGCAACCTGTTCGAGGCCGCCGAACTCTCGCACAAGACCAATTCCCTGCCCGAGATCTGCGGTCGCGTGTGCCCGCAGGATCGCCTCTGCGAGGGTGCCTGTACGCTCAATGACGGCTTTGGCGCCGTCACCATCGGCGCCATCGAGCGCTGGATCACCGACACTGCCGTGGCCCAGGGCTGGAAACCGGATCTGTCCCATGTACAGGACACCGGCAAGCGGGTGGCCATTGTCGGTGCCGGGCCGGCCGGCCTCGGCTGCGCCGACATCCTGGCGCGCAACGGTGTGCGTCCGGTGGTGTTCGACCGCTACGAGGAGATCGGCGGCCTGCTCACCTTCGGCATCCCGCCATTCAAGCTGGAAAAGGAGATCGTCCAGCGCCGCCGCCGCATGATGGAGGAGATGGGCGTGGAGTTCCGCCTGTCGACCGAAATCGGTCGCGACATCCCCTTCCAGCAACTGCTCGACGAATACGATGCCGTGTTCCTCGGCATGGGCACCTACACCTACATGAAGGGCGGCTTTCCCGGCGAGAACCTGCCAGGGGTATACGAGGCCCTGCCCTACCTCGTGTCCAACGTCCGCCGCCTGATGGGGCTGGCCGCCGAGGACGAGGAAACCATCGACATGCAGGGCCAGCGCGTGGTGGTGCTGGGGGGCGGGGATACCGCCATGGACTGCAATCGCACCGCCATTCGCCAGGGCGCGGCCTCCGTCACCTGCGCCTACCGGCGTGACGAGGCCAACATGCCCGGCTCCCGCCGCGAGGTGGAAAACGCCAAGGAAGAGGGCGTGCGCTTCCTGTGGAACCGCCAGCCGGTGGAAATCGTCGGTACCGATCGGGTCGAGGGGGTCAAGGTCGTCACCACCCGCCTGGGCGAGCCGGACGAGCGTGGTCGCCGCCGGCCCGAGCCGGTGCCGGGATCGGAAGAGGTCATCCCGGCCGACCGCGTCATCATCGCCTTCGGCTTCCGCCCCAGCCCGGCCCCCTGGTTTGCCGACTTCGGTATCGAGCTGGACGAGGCCGGTCGTGTGCGGGCCAGCGAGTCGGCCGAATACAAGTACCAGACCAGCAACCCCAAGGTCTTTGCCGGCGGCGACATGGTACGCGGCTCCGACCTGGTGGTGACCGCGGTGTACGAGGGCCGCAATGCCGCCGAGGGCATCCTCGACTACCTCTGCGTCTGATTCCGTGAGCGCCCCCGAACTGAAGAACGACCGCTTCCTGCGCGCCCTGCTGCGCCAGCCGGTCGACCGCACCCCGATCTGGATCATGCGCCAGGCCGGCCGTTACCTGCCCGAATACCGCGCCACACGCGCCCAGGCCGGCAGCTTCATGAATCTGTGCCAGTCGCCCGAGCTGGCCTGCGAGGTGACCCTGCAGCCGCTGGAGCGCTTCGATCTGGATGCCGCCATCCTCTTTTCCGACATCCTCACCATCCCCGATGCCATGGGCCTGGGACTGTACTTCGCCGAGGGCGAGGGGCCCCGTTTCGAGCATCCGCTGCAGGACCGTGGCAGCATCATGAAGCTCGGCATCCCCGACCCCGAGGATGAGCTGCGCTACGTGCTGGATGCCGTGCGCCTGATCCGGCGCGAGCTCAATGGCCGGGTGCCGCTGATCGGCTTTTCCGGCAGTCCCTGGACCCTGGCCACCTACATGGTGGAAGGCGGCAGCAGCAAGGAGTTCGCCCGCATCAAGGGGCTGCTCTACAACGAGCCGGAGACCCTGCACAAGCTGCTTGAGACCACTACCGGGGCCGTCATCGCCTACCTCAACGCCCAGGTGGAGGCAGGCGCCCAGGCGCTGATGATCTTCGACACCTGGGGCGGCGCGCTCACACCACGCGCCTACCGCGAATTCTCGCTTGCCTACATGCAGCAGATCGTCGAGGGCCTGACCCGCGAGCACGAGGGACGCAAGGTACCGGTCATCCTGTTCACCAAGGGTGGCGCCCAGTGGCTGGAATCGATGGCCGATACCGGCTGTGATGCACTGGGCCTGGACTGGACCATCGAACTGGGCGAGGCCCGCGCACGCGTCGGCGACCGCGTGGCCCTGCAGGGCAACCTGGATCCCAGCATCCTCTATGCCCGGCCCGAGCGCATTCGCGAGGAAGTGGCACGCACCCTGGAGAGCTATGGCCATGGTTCGGGCCATGTGTTCAACCTGGGCCACGGC
>RFHG01000356.1 GCA_003696465.1 Gammaproteobacteria bacterium
CGAACTCGACAGCCTGGAAAACGAGATGCTGGCACTGGAAGGTGTCTTGCGCAGTGCTCGCGAGCAACGGGCCCGGGGCGCCGCACGGGTCGAAGTGGGTGGCATTCAGTACAACGAGACGGAAATTCGCCGGCTCGAATCCGAATTGCGTGGCTTTGCCGACATGATTGCGGTCAAGCGCAAGACGCTGGATGCGCTGAACCGCTCCAAGGCCAGTATCCTGCTCGACCTGCAGATCCTGTTCTGGGCCAGCCTGTTCGTGCTGCTGGTAGGCGTGATTGCCGCCGTGCTGGGCTATCTGAGCTGGTTCCACAAGGTGCGGATCTTCCGCGACCGGCGGCATGGCCCGCGCACGGAAGATCTCGAAGCCTTCCGCGAGGCACCGGGTTCGCACTGAGTCTTGCGGTTCCCTTTCAGGCCTTCAGGAAGCAGCGCGTAACCGCAGGGTTGCCGGGCTGAGGGGTATCTGTCCACCCAAGGGGCGCCTATTCGGCCCGCACCCGTGTGGCACCGCAACGGCTGCAGCGGTAGCGTGTAACCAGCCGGCCCTGCTTGCTGTCGAAGGGGCGGTCGACGACTTCCCACTTGTGAAAACCGTTACGGCACAGGGTCTTGCCCTTGTGCCGCTGGCTGGCGCTCGGCCGGCGGAAGCGGACGACCTCGCCCATTCGTTCAGTCCTGCGCCTTGCTGCCACCCAGGCAGGGCGGTGACTGGGGCGCCTGCTGTCGTTCCGCCCATTCCTGCGGGGTATAGGTGTGCAGGGCCAGGGCGTGTATCCTGCCGGCCAGCTCATCGGCCAGGATGGCGTTGACCATCCGGTGCCGTCCCACCAGCCGTTCGCCCTCGAACCGGTCGGAGACGACAGTGACCTTGAAGTGCGACTCGGACCCGGGAGGCACATTGTGCATGTGACTCTCGTTGACCACCTCCAGGTGATCGGGCGCGAGCCCCTCGCGCAGCTTGTTCTCGATGTTCTGTTGCATGCTCATGCGACGAACCTCTCTGAAATGATGCAAAGAGGATACGCCCGCTGCAGACGAAATTGCACCGGAAATTCGTGGGGATACCGCAGCGCGCGGGTCAGTGTCTCAGCTCGTCGTCGCGGTAGTGCACATCCACCCAGCATCTGGGCAGGGGTTCGCCGGAGGGAAACACCACATCGGCCTTGGCAAAATCCTGCGGATCGGGCAGATCCTCGCCATAGTTGTAACGACCACGGAAACGGTCGACATTGGGATCGATCAGTGATTCCAGATCCAGCACCTCGATCAGGTGTCCGCTCTTGCGCTCCTTGAGGAACATGGCAATTACCCCCTGTGTATGTGGGTTACCCCGGTAATGTGAATATGGCATCTGGCCCGGCTTTTTCAATGCCGCGCGGATAAAGGGTTAAGATGATGTGCCAAACGCCGTGACCACGAGGGAACACCAAGCATCATGACCACAAGCGAACAGCCCCGGGAAATCTGCCTGGACGACTACACCCCCCCGCGCTGGCGGGTGTTGCAGTGTGCACTCGATTTCCATCTTGAGCCGCAGGCGACTGTGGTACGCAACCGCATGGAGCTGGAGGCGCGTGACGGCGCAACCGAGCTGTGGCTGGATGGAGAAGGGCTGGAGCTGCTGGAGCTGAATCTGGATGGTCGGCCGCTCGAGGCCGCGCGGTATCGTCTCGAGCAGGGCGGATTGTGTCTTTTCGACCTGCCGGCCCGCTGTGCGCTGGAGGTGGTGACCCGCATCAATCCCGAGGCCAACACCGCGCTCGAGGGGCTGTACCTCTCGTCCGGCAACTACTGTACCCAGTGCGAGGCCGAGGGTTTTCGCCGCATCACCTATTATCTCGACCGGCCCGATGTGCTCACCCGCTTCCGCACCCGGATCGAGGCCGATCGTGTGGCCTGCCCGGTGCTGCTCTCCAACGGCAACCTGGTGGAGCAGGGCGAGCTGCCGGAAGGCCGACATTACGCGGTGTGGGAGGACCCCTGGCCCAAGCCCTGCTATCTGTTTGCCCTGGTCGCGGGCGACCTGGCCGTGGTCGAGGACACCTACACCACTGCCTCGGGCCGCGAGGTTGCACTGCGTATCTTCGTCGAGCATCACAATGTGGATCGTTGCGACCACGCCATGCGCTCGCTCAAGCGCGCCATGCGCTGGGACGAGGAGACCTACGGCCTGGAATACGACCTCGACGTCTACATGATCGTGGCGGTGGACGACTTCAACATGGGGGCGATGGAGAACAAGGGCCTGAACGTTTTCAATTCCAAGTTCGTCCTGGCCCGGCCCGATACCGCCACCGACGAGGACTACGTCAACATCGAGGCGGTCATCGCCCACGAGTATTTCCACAACTGGACCGGCAATCGGGTGACCTGCCGCGACTGGTTCCAGCTCAGCCTGAAGGAAGGGCTCACCGTGTTTCGTGACCAGCAGTTCACGGCCGACATGACCAGCCCGGTGGTCAAGCGCATCGACGACGTGCGCATGCTGCGTACCCACCAGTTCGCCGAGGATGCAAGCCCCATGGCGCATCCGGTGCGGCCGCGGTGTTACATCGAGATCAATAACTTCTACACCCTCACCGTATACGAGAAGGGTGCCGAGGTGGTCCGCATGTACCACACCCTGCTGGGCCCCGAAGGGTTCAGGCGCGGAATGGATCTGTACTTCGAGCGCCACGACGGCCAGGCCGTGACCACCGACGACTTCCGCCGTGCGATGAGCGACGCCAACGGGGTGGATCTGGAGCAGTTTGCCCTGTGGTACGAGCAGGCCGGCACGCCGCTGGTCGAGGCCAGCGACAGCTGGGATGCGGAAAGCGGGCGCTACACGCTGACTCTGCGCCAGTCCATTCCGCCCACGCCGGGCCAGCCGGAAAAGCAGCCGATGCTGATACCCGTACGCATGGGCCTCATCGGGCCGGAGGGCGAGGCGCTCCCG